>JBKJSJ010000397.1:0-2919 GCA_046595965.1 Ferruginibacter sp. | reverse complement strand
CATTAAACTTTCCGCAATCAATGGATGCTGAAGATCCAAATGATACCCGTTTTATTTCTTTGGCCACAATGAAACATTGGGAAATGGCACCCACCAATGCCGCTGCTTTTGAAAAAGCAGGCATTACATTCTGTCTTACTGCTGCCGACCTTAAAGACAGCAAACAATTTATGACGAGCCTGCGCAAAGCAATTGAGAATGGCCTCAGCGAAAACAAAGCACTGGAATCATTGACCAAAACACCCGCTATGCTTTTAAATATTTACAATCAAACAGGAAGCATTGAAGCAGGCAAATGGGCCAATTTTATTATTACCAATGGGCCGCTGTTTGCAGAAAAAACGGCTATCCTGCAAAACTGGGTGCAGGGAGAAAAATATCCAGTAAAAGAAGAGGGCATGCAGGAAGTAAAAGGCAACTATGCATTGCAGTTACACACGGCAGAAGGTATTAAAAATGTAAGCCTCAATGTATCAAACAGCAACAGTGCAGAAGTCATCAGTAAAGATACCATCTCCACCAAATTCAGCCATGATGGCAAAATAGTAAAACTGAGTTTTGCTGAAACTAAAAAAGGAAAAAAGGGTTACAGGTTAAGCGGAGTAAGCAATGGAAAAGAATGGAACGGAACAGGAACCGATAGCAGCGGAAATGCATTGTGGTGGACGGCTGCTTTTACAAAAGATATTGCTGCAAAAACAGATAGCAGCAGAAAAAAAATAATTCCTGCTACCGGCAAATTAACTTATCCAAATATGGCTTATGGCTGGGAAGAAATGCCCAAAGCAGCAACCATTCTTATAAAAAATGTAAGTGTATGGACCAATGAAAAAGAAGGCGTGCTTTCCAATGCGGATGTGCTGGTACAAAACGGAAAGATAGCAGCAGTAGGAAAAAATATTATTAATGCCACTGCAATAATTATTGATGGAACAGGCAAACATCTTACACCGGGTATCATCGATGAACACAGTCATATAGCTGCAGCATCTATAAACGAAGGCGGCCAGAGTGTAACTTCCGAAGTGCGCATTGGCGATAATATTGCACCGGAGGACATTGATATATACCGCCAGTTGGCAGGGGGTGTTACTACTGCACATATTCTGCATGGCAGTGCCAATACCATTGGCGGACAAACTCAACTTATTAAACTCCGCTGGGGTGCGAATGATGAAGGATTAAAATTTAAAGGTGCAGATGGCTTTATAAAATTTGCCTTGGGCGAAAATGTAAAACGGACACCATCGCAGGCCAACAACCGTTTCCCGGATACCCGCATGGGTGTGGAGCAGGTGCAGGTAGATGCGTTTACCCGTGCCCGTGATTATGAAAATGCATTGAAGGGACCCAACGCAAAATTAGTGCGCAGGGACCTGGAACTGGATGCACTGGTAGAAATTTTAAACAAAAAAAGATTTATTACCTGCCATAGTTATGTGCAGAGTGAAATTCTGGAAACTATGAAAGTGGCCGAGCGTTTTGGTTTTACCATCAACACATTTACGCATATACTGGAAGGATATAAAGTAGCCGATAAAATGAAAGCGCATGGTGCCAACGCATCTACCTTCAGCGATTGGTGGGCTTATAAATTAGAAGTACAGGATGCCATTCCTTACAATCCAGGCATCATGCACAACGTAGGGGTGAATGTGGCCATCAACAGTGATGATCCTGAAATGGCAAGACGGCTGAACCAGGAAGCTGCAAAGTCTGTAAAATATTCTGGCATGAGTGAAGAAGATGCATTTAAAATGGTTACGCTAAACCCTGCTATCATGCTGCACATTGATAAATGGGTGGGCAGTATTAAAGCAGGCAAAGATGCAGATCTTGTTTTGTGGAGCGATAATCCCTTGAGCATTTATGCACAGGCAGAAAAAACAATAGTGGATGGTATCGTATATTTTGACAGGACAAAAGATGCCACTATGCGCAAACAAATTATTACAGAAAGAAACAGGCTGCTGCAGAAAATGATAGAAGATAAAAAAGGAGGAGTGGCTACAATGCCTGCTACGGCTACCATGCGCCAGGTGAACAGTTGCGAAGAAGAAAATGAAAGTCATGGGTTGCTAACAGAAGAAGCCCACTAACCCAAACTGGTTTGTAAGGGCTGAAAGTCTTTACTTTTTAAAAAAAAATAAATTTTTAGAATGAAAAAATATATTGCAATAATTGTTTCACTTGTTTTAAGTCTTTGTGGATTTGCACAGGAAACTATTTATCCTGCACCAGCTTACAAAGGAATATTGTTTATAAAAAACGGAACAGTGCATGTTGGTAACGGCCAGGTGCTCACCAATACAAGCATACAAATTAACAATGGAAAAATAGAAAAGATAGGAGCAAATCTATCCATTGCCGCAGAGGATGCAAAAGTGGTTGATGCAACGGGCAAACAGGTTTACCCGGGATTAATTTTAAGCAATACCAACATAGGGCTTAAAGAAATAGGTAGCCAGGTAAGGGGCAGCAACGACTTTAGAGAACTGGGCGAAATGAATCCTAATATTCAATCTATAGTGGCATACAATGCAGAATCAAAAATTATAAATCCGCTGCGGAGCAATGGAATTTTGTTGGCCAATATTGTACCACAGGGATCATTGCTGGCAGGCAGCAGCAGTGTAGTACAGTTTGATGCCTGGACCTGGGAAGATGCAGCGTATAAAACAAATGGCGGCATGCATTTTTATTTGCCCTCCTTATTAAACAGGCAGCGGGCACCAGGCTTTGTGGCAGGGGCTCAACCAGAACAGGATGCGGTAAAAGCAGCAATGGAAAAAATAGAACAAATGAAATCTTTTTTTAGAGAAGCCAAAGCTTATTACGGGCAAAAAAATAATGCCGCTACCAATTTAAAATTTGATGCAGTAAAAGGTTTGTTTAATAAATCGCAAAAGTTATTTGTGC
>JBKJSJ010000342.1:0-6942 GCA_046595965.1 Ferruginibacter sp. | reverse complement strand
GCAGATAAAGGAGGAACATTTAACAGACCAATGGTTAGATGATGGCATGCAACAGGTAAATATTGAAAACCTTAAACTGGCCGGCACTACAGCATTGCTGATGAAAGAAGTAAATATTGCATTGCAAAATAAAACTGACCAGGGCTGGGCAGATTATCTTTTTGCCAATATTGAAAAAAGAAAAAACAACCTTGCATACTCCGATAGTTTTTTAAATAAAGCATTGCTTGCTTTTACCGAAGCTAAAAATACCGAAGGCATCCGCTGGGTAAACAATACAAAAGAACTCTGGAAAAAAGAATCTGTAATACAAGTAGGAGTACAAAACGGGCATATATTTTCTTATGTTATTGCACAAAGTACTAACCCAAGATACTTTGCTACCGGCAGTGATGATAACCTGGTAAAAATCTGGGACCGAAACCTGGGCAAAGAAATATTTACACTTAACCAGCACCGGGATGAAGTGAATGCACTTCAGTACAGCCCCAATGGAAGATACCTTGCCAGTGCTGGCCAGGATAGTTTTATTTACATATACAATGCATACAATTACGGATTGCTTTACATTTTAAAAACAGCAGCACCCGAAAGAACCATTTGTTTTTCGCCCGATAATACTTTGCTAATAACAGCAGGAAGAGATTCGGTTATTAAATTCCGTGACTTTAAAACAGGACAAATAAAAAAAACACTAAGGCTGCACAAAGGAGCAGTATATGATGTATGTTTTAATGCACAATTAAGTAACCGGTTGTATTCTGCAGGTGCAGACAGTATGGTATATAAATGGGATACAGATACCGGCGAAATGCTGCACTGGTACCGGCAAAAAGGAAAAGCACTTTCTGTAAAGCTAAGTCACGACGGACTTTATATGAGTGTAGTATCTACCGATTCCCTGCTAACATTGTGGAATACACAAACAAATAAAAAAATATTTACTACAAGAATTCATGTCATTAACCAGGTAACTACTTCTTTTTTTACATCCGAATCATTTAGCCCAAACAGTAAGTACATAACCTGGGTTTACGCAAGGGATAGTTTTGCAGTGCTGCGGTTAAACGACCTCTACCAACGGGTGTACGGTACTTTTGAAAAATACATACATTTGGCAGACCTTCAGTTTAGTAATGATGGCCAATCGCTGTATGCAAGGTTTAACCTGGGCGGGCCACTAAGAATGTATAATTTTGCTGATTGGGATATTAAAACCAATCCTACCATATCGAGGCACGACATAAAAATGTTTGCCAATATGCCCATGATATTGCAGTTTACAAAAGATGATAATAACCTGGTAGTATCGCATTCAGAAATTTCAAAAATAGATCTGCGCAATGGCAGTTTTGAAAGTTTATATTATGGGGGCATGCCGGAAGGAACCAGTCAGTTGCTTTTGAACAATGAAAAGCTGGGAATATATTTTGAAATGAAAAATGCTACGGTTAATTTGTATGATTATAAAAACAAAAACATTCTGCAGCAGTTTTCTTTACCCGCCGGGGAAGTAATTTCCAGCATAGCAATATCGCCCGATGACCGGTATTTTTTTATGGGCAGCAAAAAAGGATTTATCAGTGCATGGGATATTACTGCCAATCAATTGCTTTTTTCAAAGCCATTGCAACTGCCAAAAAATAAGCCCATCAACAAAATAATTTTTGATGCAAACCACAACAGGTTATTGCTGATAACAGATAGCAGCAATATTTTAATACTGGATGCCTTAACAGGTATTACTAAAGACAGCATGGCTATAACAGCCGCCAACGATGCTGCAATAAGTGAAAAATATATTTATGTAACAGACAATACCGGGTGGCTACATAAATTTAATGCCATAACCCTATCCTTTATAAAAAAGACAGCACTTAACAATAACGGAGAGCCCGCTTATCAATTATTAATATCGGCAGATGAAAAAATAGTAGTGGCACAAAGCAGCTTTTCCCATATTGCTGCATTTAATACTGATACTGATAGCTTGCTCTACAGCATGTATGACCATGATTATGGCGGTACTATGATGGCCTTAAGCCATGATGGTAAAATGCTTGCTACTGCAGGCTTTGACAGTAAGATTAATTTTTACCATGCTGCAACCGGCGCCCGAATGGTGAACATGTATATCCCCATGGAAAGAAATGTAATGATAGCAGATGAAGAAGGGCATTATCTTGCCAGCAAAAATACACTGGATGCAATATCATTTAGCTTTAATAAAACAGCCTACACTTACGACCAGTTTGACCTGCAGTTAAACAGGCCAGATCTGGTACTTAGTAAACTGGGCCGTGCAGACAGCAGCCTGTTAAAAACATTTTATGCTGCCTACAAAAAAAGACTAAGCAAAGCCGGCATAAATGAAAAATATTTTAGCAACAACATGCACCTGCCAATGGTAACCTTGCAGGATAAATTTGCTGTGCAAACTGTAACTACCCAAAAAGAATTTTCCATAACAGTAGAATGCAGCGATAATATTTATCCCTTAAAAAGCCTGCAGGTACTGGTAAACAACAACCCGGTGCTGGGCATTAATGGAATGGACCTAAGCAAACTAAATACAAAAGAAAGTATTCAGAAAATAACTATTCCATTATCTACAGACAGAAACAGCATTAAAGTTTTTTGTACCAATGCAGCCGGTGCTCAATCGCTTAAAGAAAGTTTTGAAATTACCAGTAAATACAAGAGCACACAGGAAGCTAAAACTTATTTCATAGGCATTGCAGTAGCTGATTATAAAGACAGCAACATGAACCTGCAATACTCTGCCAAAGATGTAAGAGACCTGGCCAGGAGTTTTAAAGAATTGTACGATGGCCTGGTAACCGATACCCTGGTAAATATAAAAGCTACCAAAGAAAATATACTGGCATTAAAAAAGAAACTGATGCTTACCAATGTAAACGACCGGGTAATACTGGCCGTTACAGGCCATGGTTTATTAAGTAAATCTTTTGATTTTTATTATGCCACCTGGGATACCGATTTCAACAACCCCGAAAAAAGAGGCATTAAATATGAGGACCTGGAAAATCTGCTAACGGATATACCTGCACGAAAAAAACTGATGTTGATAGATGCCTGCCACTCCGGTGCGCTTGATAAGGAAGAACTGACAGCACAAAAAATTACTCTGCAAAAAGCAGACAGTAGTGAAGCGGTAAAAGGCATTGTGAGCCGTGGGGTAATTAAATTGAACAAAGCAGCTGCAATGGGCCCCAACAGCAGCTTTCAAATGATGCAGCAACTGTTTACCGACCTGAATGGCAACAATGGTGCAGTTATTATTTCTGCTGCAGGCGGTATGGAATATGCATTGGAATCGGCACAATGGAATAATGGCGTATTTACTTATTGTGTGCGCCGGGGCATAGAACAAAAACTGGCCGATACAGACGGAGGGAATTTTGATGGCCGGGTAAGCGTGCAGGAACTGCAGCAATATGTAAGCAGAAAAGTAAGCGAGCTTACCAATGGAAAACAACAGCCTACCAGCCGCCGGGAAAATATAGACTATGAATGGTGGCTGAGAAATTAAAGGGTGAATTGTTTATGAAGAGGAAATATAAATGATACCACAGTGAATGATCATATGCATGCAATAAAACTGGTAAATAAAAAATTAATTCCTATAATAAATACTACTGGTAAAGTAAATATAATTTTTGAAGTAACAGATTCTTCTGCAAAAAAGGAAGCCTGCACATTTATATTAGTGGCAAGCTTGTAAAAGAAAATAATAGAGCTGCTGGATGACTGGAATATCTGGTAGAAATAAACGGCATTTAGTTTTTAATCCGGCAATAAAGTTTGTCATAAAACTTATTATAAAATGATGAAATCTGTATTAACCTGTATTTTTTTATTGATATTTATGAAAGGATTTGGGCAACATATTCCAAATGTTTATTCCATTTATGAAAAGCAGTATGCCGAACTTTTAAATACAAGGGGTGTTGCAAAAAGTGATATTGCTGATCTACTGAAGAAATATTCATCCAATAATCTCAATTCAGACAGTTCATTTGCACAGCTACTGCAGCAACTCTACAGCAGTAAAAAAGATATTGGCATTTTATTTTATTTTTTTCACAATGATACTTTACGCAGGGCTTATTACACACCAGGTAAAATTATTGAAGTAGTAAATATTCCCATAAAAAAAGACAATCTAATGCAGTTGGGAGCTGACATTAATCAATCATTGAATTTATATCAACTGAGTGAGAACAGGGCACCCCGGCTAAGAGGCAATGTTGTATTAAAACAACCATCAAAAAAAATATCTTTTAAAAACGCTGTAAAAAATGCAAGCGAAATTTTAATACCTGCTGCATTTGATACCGCTACTAAACACCTCTTGATTATTCCTGCGCTAAATATTGGCACCATACCCTTTCATTTATTACAACCCTATAAGGGTAAGGATTACCTGATAGATCGCTGCAGTTTTACCATTGTGCCCAGCCTAATAGACCTTGTGGGGCTGCGAACAAGAATTCTGAAAAGTAGTACAAGGGGATGGAATGGCGATAAACTACCTGAAAATTTTGATGGAGATGAAAATTTATCACGGCTTGATAAAACGACTTTCCATTTAGACAATCCATTATTCGTAAGCAACCCAGCCTACCCTGCTAACGGAAAATTTATATTCCCAAAATTACCAGGCGCCGAAAGAGAAATAGATTCTGTAAAACAATATGCCACAAAATATATTTTACTAAAAGGCAAGGATGCCACAAAAGAAGCTGTGCTTAACAATATTTATAATGCTGATGTGGCCTATTTTGCCACACATGGTATAGCCGACCAGGAAGACCCAATGGGAAAAAGTTTTTTGGTACTGAGTGGAAAATCTCCCTATCTCACCGCAAAAGAAATTATGGACATGCGCAGCATGAACAATCGTTTACCAGAAATGGTCATTCTTTCTGCCTGCCAAACCGGTTTGGGCAAATCTATGGAAGCAGGCACCGCCGGGCTTGCCCGCAGTTTTTTACTGGGTGGCAGCAGCCACGTTATTATGAGCTTATGGAGTGTAGATGATGATGCTACTGCCTACCTCATGAGCCGGTTTATTTATCATTTACAAAGTCCGCATCGCTTTATGCCAGCCGAACCTTTACGGTTAGCTATTCTGGATACAAAAAAGAAATATAAAAATCCTTCTCAGTGGGCAAGTTTTTCTTTGTTTGGCATAGACTATTGAGCGAAGAAAAAAATGCTATTGGAAAAATGTGAATTAAAACTGATACGCTGTTATTTGAATCGCCTGTATATTTTAATTTTATCAATTGATTATAGGATTACTCTATGAAATGTAGATCAGTCTGCATCCTTAGTGTTATCTTTTAATAAACTTACCGGATGCCGCTTCACAAGAAATTAATTATTTGCTGTTGCTTTTTATTATCAGTATTCAATAACTGTTTTGCCCAGCAGTTTAAGTTAATGTTACCAATAGGTCACACCCAGGCCATTAATGATGCCCGCTTTTCTCCTGACGGAAAAAAAGTAGTTACTGCTTCCGAAGATAATACTGCTAAAATATGGGATGCAAATACCGGCACCTTGCTTGCCGACTTAAGGGGACATACAAAGCGGCTACTTACTGCCAGGTTTTCTCCTGACAACAAAAAAATTATAACAGTATCCAGGGATAATACTGCAAAAATCTGGGATGCAGAAACAGGCTTATTGTTATTTGATTTAATAGGCCATACCCACGAGATCAATACTGCTGAATTTTCACCAGACGGAAAAAAAATACTAACAGCTTCCCGGGATAATACTGCCAAAATTTGGGATGCAGTTACAGGCGAACTGTTTGCTACCCTTCAGCACCTGTTAGGTGTGCAGTCAGCCCATTTCTCTGCTGACGGAAAAAAAATAGTGACCGGGTCGTTAGACAATATGGCTAAAGTGTGGGATGCTTCAACCGGTAAAAAAATAAATATTTTTTATGGGCATTCTGACTGGGTTAATTCCGCAGAATTCTCGGCAGATGCAAAGATGGTAGTTACTGCTTCAAGAGACAGCACTGTAAAAATATGGGATACCAATACAGGGATTCTTACACTGGATATCAGGGGACAGTCTTCAGGAGTCATGTATGCACAATTTTCTCCGGATGGCGAAACGATAGTGGCTGCTTATGCAAATGAAACTTCCAAATTGTGGAATACAAAAAAAGGGACTCTTGTAGCTGACTTGAAAGGGCATACCGATTACGTAAGCTCAGCAAAGTTTTCGCCGGACGGAAAAAAGATCCTTACAGCTTCGCCTGATAATACTGCAAAAGTTTGGGATGCATATACAGGAAAACTTTTGGTGGACTTTAAAGCCCATGCAGACTTATTGGGATATGGCCCATTCTCTGCTGAATTTTCTGCCGATGGCAAAAAGATAGTGACCAGTAGCGAAGACCAAACTGCTAAAATATGGAATACTTTAAATGGAACAATTTTAGCAAACTTAAAAGGGCATTTAAATGACCTGGTATCCGCAGATTACTCTCCAGATGGAACTAAAATAATAACGACTTCTTTTAATTATTCAGCGAATGTTTGGGACGTAAAAAAAGGAATTATTTTATCTGACCTTGAAAAAGATAAGAACATAAAATCAATACGATTCTCCCCTGTAGAAAAAAAAATGATCACTGTGTCATGGGATGGAATTTTAAAGATATTTGACCTGGCAAACCCGGTATCCCCTATTGAAAAAGATACAAAGTTTGAGGGCGTTCATAATGCACAATTTTCTCCTGATGGAAAATTGATTGTAACCACTTCCTGGAAGGATGCTGTAAGAATTATTGATGGATCAACCAATGCTTATTTAACTGATCTGTCTGCAAAGATCGATACTGCTGAATTTGCCAGGTTTTCGCCTGACAGCAAAAAAATTGTAACTGTGTCTGGT
>JBKJSJ010000311.1:0-2671 GCA_046595965.1 Ferruginibacter sp. | reverse complement strand
TTAAAATCAGTGGCGGCGCTTTCCAGGTCGTAGGTAGGCGTAGTGGCACCTAGTGTAAAAGAACCAGTGTATTCTTTTTCTGCCGCCATGTATTCATTTATTTTTTTGGTAAATTTTCCGGTGCAGATAATGAGCAGCCCCGTGGCCAAAGGGTCCAGCGTTCCTGCATGGCCCACTTTTTTTATCCGGATTGCATTGCGGATTTTTCTTACTGCATCAAAGGAGGTCCAGTGAAGGGGTTTATCTATGAGCAGCACCTGCCCTTCTTCAAATTTCTTTTTTAGTTCTTCGCTAATGGGTATAGCAGGTTTCCTGTTTACAGGTTCTTCACTGCCCGCAACCTGTTCTTTATGTTTTGCCCAATAGGATCCTTTTTTTGCCAAAATTATTTTTTTGCGAATGTACTCTTTCAAAATTGCTGAAACAAAAACTCATTTGTAGTGCTGCTGCTAAGGAGAATGAAATCCATCCTTATTATCTCTACAAAACTGTGTCTCCAAAGGAATCAAAAAAAGGCTCGATTTTTTCTGATGACATTTGACCAATGACTATATTAACCAATGACTCTACAGGGCAAACGCATTAAAATTATTAATAACAAAAAAGGCATTTTTTAATCCCGAAGGGATGCAATTATTATAGAAATGAATAATTTTTCGATTTTTCAAAACCCCGAAGGGGTGAAATTTCACCCCTTCGGGGTTTTGATCAGATTTTTAATCTGGGTTTCTATAATAATATCAGCCTTTCAGGCTTAAGAAATTTTAATGCGTTTGCTTGTATGACTCTATTGACTTATGACTTTTAGGTCTTACATTGCCTGCCTTGCTTTCAGTTCCAGGTATTTATTAATGCTGCTAATGGTTAAATTTTCCGGTGTTGTTAGCACCGTAAGTATGCCATATTTCTGCAATTCTTTTACCACTAGTTTTTTCTCATACTTAAATTTTTCTGCTACGGTTTTTACATATACATCGTCTACAGAATAAGCATCGGCATGAGTGAGTTTATCTAATTCTGTGTTTTCAAAAAACACTACCATAAGCAGGTGGTGGCGTGCAATGGAACGAAGGTAATTTACCTGCCGCCGCAGCCCGCTCACCGATTCAAAATTGGTATAGAGCACCAGTAAACTCCGCTGCTTTATTTTATTTCTTATCTGCATATACAACCATTCAAAATCACTTTCCAGAAATGCAGTTTGTTCTTTATACAAAGCCTGCATAATATTCTCCCGCTGCACAGGCTTGCGGTCTGCAGCAATGAGTGTAGATAATTTATTAGAAAAACTCAGCAACCCTATCCTGTCTTTTTTCTGCAGGCAAACATTGCTCAATGCAAGGCTGGCATTGATAGCATAGTCCAGCAGGCTCAGTCCATTAAAAGGCATTTTCATCAACCTGCCTTTATCAATTAAACAATATACCTGCTGCGATTTTTCATCTACATAATTATTTACCATCAGCAATCCTCCCCTGCGGGCGGTAGCTTTCCAGTTTATTGAACGGATATCATCGCCGGATACATAATCTTTTATCTGCTCAAACTCCATGCTCTGCCCAATTTTTCGCATGCGTTGGTTTCCCTGCTCACCGGTAAGTGTGGTACGGGATACCAACTGGTGTCGGCGCATTTGCATAAAGGATGGGTAAACCTGCACCGTTTGCGCAGCCGGCATGGTAAATCTCCTCTTAAGTAATTTAATACCGGAACTAAAAAATAACCGCATATCACCAAAAGTATATTCACCTCTTTCGGCAGGTGTAATGCTGTAGCGCAGTGTAACCTGCTGCCGGCTTTTTATTTTTTTATAAAGAATAAAATTTCTTTCCTGCAGTTGAAAAGGAAGCTCATCAATAACCGTTACCTGCATAGCAGAAAGAAAATTATTTTTAATGATAAGCAGTATTTCGTTTTTATCTCCATTGCTTAACCGGGCACTCACTATACGTTTGGCTAAGGGCTTGCGGCCTGTAATAAAAAGAATAAAATAATCTAATGCAATTGCGATAAGAAAAATAAATAAAAATAATTTGGCAAACAGCAACAACACCGGCACAAAAAAAGCTATTACAAAAAACAAAGCACAGCAGCCTGCCAGCAGGTAAACCCTGTTGCAAAGAAAAAGATCGCCGATATATTTTTTTATAAAAGTCAATGTTTATTTTCTATTTTAATTAATGTATTTATTTTGGGTTATCTCTGTAAATATTTTCAACATACTCACAGAATTTCTAAACCCCTAAACTTATTAACGGGGCACTTCAAGCGATTTAATAATTATGCCAATCAGCTCATCGGGAGACATGCCTTCCATTTCTTTTTCGGGCGTAAGCATAATGCGGTGCCTGAGCACATGCGGTGCCATTTCTATGATATCATCCGGTATTACAAAGTCTCTTCCTTTTAAGGCCGCAGCAGCTTTGGAAGATTTAAGAATGGCCAGCGACGCACGGGTAGAAGCACCCAGGTATAAGGAAGGGTTGTTCCTGGTTTCGTGTACAATTTTAGCAATATATTCTACCAGTTTACTTTCAATGGTTACGCCCTGCACCACCTGCCGGTAATGAAAAAGTGATTCTGCAGATAAAACTTTATTTACCATTTGCAGCAATTCGGCTTGCGTTTTTCCCTGTTGATTATTAAGAATCAAAATCTCTTCCTGCAGGGT
>JBKJSJ010000232.1:0-3231 GCA_046595965.1 Ferruginibacter sp. | reverse complement strand
AATAGGTCTGAACCTGGCACCCACTTATCAATCAGATCATAATACCCGGTCGGGTACAGATGGCAGCAGGCAGGTAATTGGTATTTCCACTGCAGCTTCACCGCTTATTCCAATCCGCAAAGCAGATGGCAGCTACAACAGCAGAGTAAGTTCTTTTGGAATGCTTGGAATGTCTAACCCAATTCAACAATTAGAGTTACTCAATGGTAACCAAAAAACACTGCGGATATTATCTAATGTGTATGGTGAATTGGAAATAATTAAAAATTTAAAGTTGAAATCAAGTTTTAATATAGATTTTGGGAATGCAGAATTTAATCAGTTTTTTGGAACAATGTATGGCTTCGGATTAAACCCACCCATACTTCCACGGCCCGCTTCACAAAATTCTTCTACACATAATTCATATAATTATTTGTCATGGTTAAATGAAAATATTCTTACCTATAATTTTAAATTTCGTGAACATAGTTTTGACTTTTTAGCAGGATACAGTTCTCAGAAATGGGATCGTAATTTTCGCACAATTAATGGAAGCAACTTTAGCGGCGATGCAGTTCCCTGGATATCGGGTGCCGCAATAACAAGTGGCTCCAATAATAAAGAAGCATGGAGTTTGGCTTCTGCATTTGGGAGAATAAATTATGATTATAAAAATAAATATTTTCTTAGCGGCACAATCCGGCAGGATGGGTCTTCCCGCTTTGGTGAAAATGAAAAGTATGGATATTTTCCATCTGTGTCTGCTGGATGGGTAATAAGCGATGAAGGTTTTTTCCCAAAGAATAATATAATATCCTTTTTAAAAATAAGAGGAAGTTATGGTAAAACAGGAAATTTTAATATTGGTAATTACCTGCAAATTTCAAACATCACAAATACCAATTATGTATTCGGAGGCATACTAACACCCGGATTATCTATCACAACCTTAGGAAATAAAGACTTAACATGGGAAGTATCTAAACAGGCTGACTTTGGCCTGGAGATGAATTTACTCAAAAACAGGTTGACATTTACCTATGATTATTATAATAAATTAACCGAAGGAATGCTCTTTGGAACATCACTTCCTGTAGCATCTGGCTATGGCAGTGTTACAGCCAATGTAGGTAAGTTTCGCATGTGGGGCCACGAGTTTCAGTTAAGCTCAAAAAACTTAACCGGCAATTTAAATTGGACAACAGATTTCAATATATCTTTTAATGATAACAAAGTACTAGCGCTGCCACCAAATACCCCTTTTATAGGTGGTGGTCCCCGTTACTCAGGTTTTAACCGGTCTGTTGTCGGGCATCGTATAGGAGAATTTTTTGGGTACGTTTTCGATGGCATTTATATGACTGCAAAAGAACTGGCAGAGCAACCAAAAGAAGCCACATCTGTTGTAGGTTCTACAAGGATGAAAGATACAAATGGAGATGGCGTTATAACATCTGATGATAGGATATTGTTAGGCAACCCCAACCCGGATTTTATTTACGGAATGACCAATACCGTACGATATAAGAACTTTGATTTTAATGTAATTGTTGCCGGGCAGGCCGGAAACAAAATATTAAATGCAAACTATGGCGATTTTCATAATAACGATGGCGTATTTAATATGAGCAGAGATATGATTAACCGCTGGCGGTCTCCTACAGATCAGGGTGATGGAAAAACACCCTCCACAAGAAGCGGTACCACAGAATTGTACCGTTTAGCAAATACAACCTGGATATCTGATGGCGATTATCTTACTATCAAAAATATTGCACTGGGATATACTTTTAGTGCAGCAAGATTAAAATATATTAAAACAGCCCGCATTTATGCAAGCCTTCAACAAGCTTTTGTATTTACAAAATATAAGGGGCAAAATCCAGAAGCCAGTATTGGCCGGGACGATGCCATCGGCACTTATGGGCAAGACCTTAGTACTTTCCCCGTACCAAGAACATTTATGATTGGTGCCAACATTGGTTTTTAAAATTCTTTAAGTAAAAATTTTTCAATATGAAACAAACAAAATTATTTATATCATTGGCATTTGCCCTGGCAATATTAGGTTCATGCAAAAAAGATTTTTTAACCTTGTATCCTGAAGGGAATTTAAATGAAGGCAACTTTTATAAATCCATAACAGATTTTCAGCAGGCGGTAAATGGTGCTTATACACCATTAAGGGATGTGGCAAATGTGGCTTATTTTATGGACGAAAATCGTTCTGATAATACGCATTACGATTACAACTCAAAAGACAGAGGCAACGCACTATTAGAAAATTTAGTAGATTTTCTTGATGATGCAAACCATCCTACAATACTTACCCGGTATTCAGCCAATTATAATGGAATATCCCGAACAAATGTGATCTTAAACAGGTTATCTACAATTAGTTTTCCAATGCCGGATTCTATTAAGAACCAAATAATAGGCGAAGCAAAAGCGTTGCGTGCTCACTATTATTTTGACCTCGTAAAAAATTATGGCGGCGTTCCCCTTTACCTGAATGAAGTAAAAAGCAGTACAACTGCATTTTTACTCAGGGCTACTTTAGAAGAAACCTATGCACAAATAATTACAGATCTCAAAGATGCAATCAATCTTCTTCCGGTACCCACCTTTTCTTCGGCACAAACGGGCAGAATTACAAAAGGCACGGCAGCTACAGAATTAGCGGCAGTTTATTTTCAAAGAAAAGAATATGCCCTGGCAATACCGTTATTACAAAGTGTAACACTTATGGGTTATTCACTTTTACCCAACTACAGAGATGTGTTTAACCCCGCAAATAAAAATGGCAACAAGGAGATTATTTTTGATGTTCAATATCAATCAGGAACTACAGGGCAGCAAAGCAATTTTATTTATCGCTTAACTCCTATCACTACAAATACTTTAAACATATTGGGTGTAAGTTTTAATAACACAATTGGCGGATGGAACGTTCCTACAAATGATTTAGTAAATACTTATGAAAGTGGCGACAAAAGGTTTGATGCCAGTGTAGGTATAATAGAAGGAACCTTAGATGCAAATTCCAATTTTACTCCAATAAGAGTGGTAAGTGCAGTAAATTATACAGCCCCTCCAGGCATTACAGCAAAAAGATTTATAAGAAAATATTACTTCCCTCCATATCCTGCATTAAATCAAAATACCGATCAAAACTGGCCACTATACAGATACTCAGATGTGTTGCTTATGCTGGCAGAGTGCTTAAACGAAACGGGTAAAAGTGCTGAA
>JBKJSJ010000159.1:0-3202 GCA_046595965.1 Ferruginibacter sp. | reverse complement strand
AGTAGCAGTGGCGTAAAAGAGCCAACAGACATCAATGCTTTGTGCGATGAATATTTAAGATTGAGCTACCATGGCTTAAGGGCCAAGGACAAATCTTTTAATGCAACCATTAAAACTAATTTTGATAATACAATCGGAAAAGTAAATATCATTCCTCAGGATATTGGGAGGGTAATATTAAATTTATTGACCAATGCTTTTTATGTTGTGGATGAAAAGAAAAAAGCATCCCTTGCGCCTGAAGGAGGAATTCCTTACGAACCAACTGTTTCAGTTAGTACAAAAAAGTGTAAGAATTGGATAGAGATAAGTGTAAAAGATAACGGCAATGGAATCCCGGAAAAAGTAATAGATAAAATATTCCAACCCTTCTTCACTACCAAACCCACAGGACAGGGAACAGGATTGGGTTTATCATTGAGTTATGATATTGTAAAAGCTCATGGTGGAGAGTTGAAAGTAGAAACGAAGGAGGGAGAAGGTACAACATTTATTATTTCAATTACCGATAAATAATGAATCAATGAAAGCAAAATCAATCAAAGGGAAATCAACCGAAGATATCAAACAAGCATTGGAGCAAATTATGGTGGATGGCTATAAACCCACATTGGCCATTGTTTTTATCTCCATCAAACAAGACAGAAAAGCTGTTTGCGAAATATTACATCAACATGAAATTGATATTATTGGCGCCACTTCCTGCAGTGAGTTTATTGATGGCCACCAGGATGAAGGTGCCATTGTTATTTTATTACTCGATCTGTACAAAGCATATTACACTATACTATTTCAGGATGTGGGTAATATGACTGTGAGTGATGCTGCCACACAACTGGCAAAGGCTGCATTGAAACATTTCAGCAACCCGGCCTTTATCATTTGCAGCACAGGGTTATCTGCTGCTGGAAAAATGATGGATGGAGAAACCCTTATCCGCAGTATTGAAAACGTTGTTGGTACCCATACAAATATGTTTGGTGGTATGGCCGGGGATGATATGACATTTACCGGCACCTATGCATTTACCTACAACAAGTCTACTGATTATGGTATTGCGGTTTTAGTCTTAAATGAAGACAAGGTAAGTTTGCATGGTATGGCCATCTCCGGCTGGAAGCCAATAGGCGTTACCAGAACGGTTACAAAAAGTGAAGGCAACATGATATATGCAATAGACAACGAACCGGCACTTGATATGTACATGCGGTATCTCGGAAGTGATTTGCCATCCGATGATAATAAGCTTGAATTTTTCGAGAACTTAGGAAATCAATATCCTTTTCAAATTGAAAGAGATGATAGAGAGCCATTAATGTGCAATCCCATTGGATTCGATAAAGAAAAAAAGGCGCTCATTTGCGAGACTAATATACAACAGGGTTCCAAATTTCGCTTTTCTACTCCTCCCGATTTTGACATCGTTGAAACGGTAATTCATAAAGCAACCGAACTTAAAAATACGATTCAAGCCGACGCAGATGCCGTCCTGATATTTTCATGTGCAGGCAGACTTGCTGCACTGGGCCCCATGGCACAACAGGAAAATGATGGGTTAGCCGAAGTTTGGAATTCGCCTATGGCAGGCTTTTATTCCTATGGAGAATTTGGACGATCTGTTAATGGTAAACATGAATTTCATTCTACTACCAATAGCTGGGTGGCAATAAAAGAAAAATAAATTCAAATAATTATTAAAACTAAAAAAACAAACATGGAAAATTTAGAAATCGTAAAAGGAATGTATGATGCAGCTGCCAAAGCTGATTTCCCCGCTTTCCTCGGCGCAATGGATCCGGCAATAGTATGGAACGAAGCAGAGAACTTTCCCTATGCCGACCGTAATCCTTATATCGGGCCACAGGCAGTTGCGGAAGGAGTATTTGGCCGCATTGGTGCAGACTGGGAATATTGGACATTATCTGATCTTGAATTTCACGAAACAAAAGATGACATGATCATTGTTACCGGCAGATACAACGCAAAGAATAACGCAACAGGAAAAATTATCAAAGCACAGTTTACACATATGTGGCGGTTGAATAATGGTAAGTCGACAAGCTTTCAGCAATATGCCGATACATATCAGGTAAACAAAGCGATGGTAAATTAAAAAGAAAATCATGAAAGCAAAATCAATCAAAGTTAAATCAACAGAAGAATTTAAAACTGCATTAGCAGAAAGTATGGCAGATGGTTTTAAACCAACCTTAGCCATTTGCTTTATTTCCAAAATTCTGGACAGAGCGGCAATTACTAATTTACTGGATGCATCAGGAATAGGTGTTTTCGGCTGCACCACCAATGGGGAGTTTATTGACGAAGAAACGGAAAAAGGTTCTGCTGCTATTCTTTTATTAGACATGAATAAAGACCACTTTCAAATTTATTTTGAGGAATATCCTCACAAAAACTATCGGGAAGTAGCAAAAGGAATTGCAGAAAAAGCTAAAGCAAAGTATGCGGTACCGGCTTTTTTAATCGGTATAAGTGATGCTGCTGCTGATGGCGAAGAAGTGCTGCGTGGCATAGAAGATGTAGCAGGCGCTGCTGTGAATGCATTTGGAGGTGCTGCAGGCGATGATTATTCATTTTCTGAAACATTTGTATTTACCAATGGTAAAGACAGTGGAAAGGCTATGGTTTGTATTGCATTAGATGAATCCAAAGTGCAAATAAATGGTATTGCTACCTGCGGATGGAAACCAGTGGGCACAGAAAAATTAGTAACCAAAAGTGAAGGCAACCATGTTTATACAGTTGATAATATTTCCGTGCTGGATCTTACTGCCAAATATGGCGGCATAGAAAACGTATCGCCTGAGAATGATAGTTTACTCATAGAAATAGCTGCCAATTTTCCTTTGCAATTGCAACGTGAAAAGGGTGACCCTGTAATGCGACCGGGCCTTGTGGTGGATTGGAGCGACCGATCTTATTACACCAGTGGCGCAGTGCCACAAGGATCAAAAGTCCGTTTTTCTTTACCTCCCGATTTTGATGTGATGGAAAAAGTGGTAAAAAGCGTAGAGAATTTAAAAGATACTATAATGCCCGAAGCTGATGCTGTAGTGGTTTTCAGTTGTGCCGGCAGAATACTTTCGCTAGGGCCATTAATGAGTCAGGAACTGGAAGGCATAAAAAATGTTTGGAATGTACCAATGGCCGGCATGTTCAGCAATGCAGAACTGGGCAGGGCCAC
>JBKJSJ010000063.1:0-4329 GCA_046595965.1 Ferruginibacter sp. | reverse complement strand
GCCCTGCATCATGTGGGGCCCTGTGTAACCATTTTTGGTTCTGCCAGGTTTAAAGAAGATCATCCTTATTATAAAAAAACACAGGAGATTGCAGGAGAGATAGCACAGTTAGGATTTACCATCATGACAGGTGGTGGGCCGGGCATAATGGAAGCTGCCAACCGGGGTGCAAAAGATGTGGGCGGCAGAAGCGTAGGTTGCAATATTGAATTGCCACACGAGCAGGATCATAACCCTTACCTGGACAGGTGGGTAAATATTAAGTTTTTCTTTGTAAGAAAAACTTTGCTTATTAAATACTCTTATGCCTTTGTAGTAATGCCCGGTGGCTTTGGTACATTAGATGAATATTTTGAAGCCCTTACACTTATTCAAACAAAAATGATTTACGAGTTTCCTATTATCATATTTGATAAAGCGTATCACAAAGATTTGATAGAACATATAGAAGTGATGAAACAAAAAGGAACCATCTCACCCGAAGATCTTAAACTATGCCTGTTTACAGATTCGGTTGAAGAAGCAGTAAAACACCTGCAGTTAAACAGCATAAACAAGTTTGGGTTAAAACACGAAGGGTAGAAAAAATTTCCATTTTTTATACCGGGCATCCTGCAGCATTATTGCAATTATATTTTGTAAATAATCATAATCAGGTTACGTGCAAAAAATTATGTGCATCAGATTAATTGTAATGTATGCTAAACATTACATTTAAGGGCCCTTCATATTTTTAAGAGATAATTTTTTCAATCTGCTCTACTCTTTGTTCACAAACCAAAATAGCTGCATAAATAATTAAGAACAAAATGAAATGTTGTCTTTTAGTTGATAGTTTCAAATATGTTAACTTTAAAAAAATAAAATAGTCATTTGCAGAAATTTATTTTAAATAATACAGAGATCTCTACTGCACTTCCTGCAGGCACACTGCTGCTGGATTTTATACGCTATCATCAGCAACTTACGGGAACTAAGATTGGCTGCAGGGAAGGCGATTGCGGCGCATGCACAATTTTGGTGGGCGAACTGATAAATGACCAACTGGTTTATACAAGTGCCACCAGTTGTTTAATGCCCATTGGAAATGCATCCGGAAAACATATTGTTAGCATTGAAGGAATAAATGTAACCGGTCTAAACGCCCTGCAGCAGGCATTTGCAGACGAAGGTGCTACCCAATGCGGATTTTGCACGCCCGGTTTTATTGTATCGCTGGCAGGATTTTGTATAAGTGCTAATGAGCCTTTATATGATAATGCTATCCATGCTATGAATGGAAATATATGCCGCTGCACAGGTTATAAATCTATTGAAAGGGCTGCGGCTGTGGTAAATAAAATGATGCAGGAAAGAAATGGCTATGATCCAATATTGTTTGCAGTAGAAAATAATATTATTCCAGCTTATTTTTTATTTGTAAAAGAAAAACTGCACACGCTAAAAAAAGGCAAGCTGAAAAATGCAGTGGTTTCATCACCTCAAAAAAAAATACTGGGAGGTGGTACCGACCTCTATGTGCAGCAGCACGAAACCATGGTAGAGGAAGACATTCATTTTTTGTTTGATCATCATTCTTTAAATGGTATTCAGCAAAACGGAAATGAATGCTGGATGGGAGCTTCTGTTACTGCTGCCGATATAGCCCTTTCTCCAATTTTTAAAAATCATTTTCCGGGGCTCCAGAAATATATTAAACTTATTTCTTCTACACAAATAAGAAACATGGCTACCATTGCAGGCAATATCTGCAATGCATCACCCATCGGCGATTTTACAATTTTTTTTCTGGCCCTTGATGCCCAACTTTTATTAAGCAATGGAACCACTTCAAGAACGCTGCCCCTCCGCCAATTTTATAAAGGGTATAAAATAATTGATAAAGATGCTGAAGAACATGTAGAAAAAATAATTTTTCAATTACCTGCTGCTGATTGTTTTTTCAATTTTGAAAAAGTAAGC
The DNA here is from genome assembly GCA_046595965.1 of Ferruginibacter sp. Lineage (GTDB taxonomy): Bacteria > Bacteroidota > Bacteroidia > Chitinophagales > Chitinophagaceae > Ferruginibacter. The sequence goes on along the minus strand of JBKJSJ010000063.1, from coordinate 2,367 downwards.
AAGCGCACGCACCTCGATATTGCCAGCGTAAATACCGCCTTCTATTTACAAATGAACGGCGATATAATTGCAGAAGCAGGATTGTCTGCGGGTGGTGTAGGGCCCATACCTGCTTACCTTACATTAAGCAGTCAATTTTTAAAAGGTAAAAAAATAACCCGGCAAACCATTACAGATTTATTGCCCATTATTCAGTCAGAAATTTCACCCATTAGTGATGCAAGGGGATCAGCAGAGTATAAAAGATTACTATTACAGCAATTGGTAAAAGCGCATTTTATGCATTTATCTTCTAAAGGAGAATAAGAAAATATATCAGCTATTGAAAACAAATTTGCAAATAGAAAAAAAGCAAAACTTCCCTTTAGGGCCTGGGGGCACTAACAACATAGATGCGTACACCCACACAAGAGGCGAATCTATTTACTTAGATGATATTCCTATGCTGCAGGGAACGCTTTATGGCACTGTGTTTGGCTCGCCGGTTGCTCATGGTAAAATTTTAAAACTAGATGTGTCCGAAGCAGCAGCAATGCCGGGGGTAGTAAGAATATTTACGCATAAAGATATTCCTGGCATCAACCAGATTGGAGGCATTGTACCCGATGAACCCTTGATGGCAGAAGACGAAGTGCATTTTAATGGGATGCCCGTAGCTTTTGTTGTAGCCACCTCCACAGCTATAGCATCGGCCGCAGCAAAAAAAATAAAAATAGAAATTGATCCGCTGCCGGTTGTTACCGATCCCAGAATTGCAAAAGCAAACGGATCATTAATTGTGCCGCCACGAACTTTTAAATTGGGCGATAGTGCAGCAGCATTTGCACAATGTAAATATATTTTTCAGGGCAGTGCAGATACAAACGGGCAGGAACATTTATATATAGAAACGCAGGGTGCTTATGCATGGCCGGCAGAAAACGGGGCTATAAAAATTTATTCTTCCACGCAGGGGCCTACCGCCGTGCAACGCCATGCAGCCGATGTACTGGGTATTCCCATGCACATGGTTGAAGTAGATGTAACCCGGCTGGGTGGCGGCTTTGGCGGCAAAGAAGACCAGGCTACAAGTTGGGCTATTTTTTGTGCACTGGCTGCATTGCTGTTAAAAAAACCCGTAAAATATTGCCTGCAACGCATGGAAGATATGCGCATGACCGGCAAAAGAAATCCTTACAGTTCCGATTTTAAAATTGGCCTGAATGAAGACTTAAAAATATTGGCTTATGAAGCAACCTTTTACCAGAATGCAGGAGCTGCAGCCGATCTCTCACCGGCAGTATTGGAGCGTACTTTGTTTCATTGCAACAACAGTTATTTTTTACCCAATGTAACAGCTACTGCCTATAGCTGCCGCACCAACCTGCCGCCCAATACAGCTTTCAGGGGTTTTGGCGGGCCGCAGGGAATGTTTGTGATAGAAGCTGCCATTGCCAAAGCTGCAGAAGAATTGGGAATTACAGCCAGCATTATTCAACATAAAAATTTATTAAACACAGGAGATGAATTTCCTTATGGGCAGATTGCACAAAGCGAAGCCATACCCTGCTGGAACAAAGCAGTGGAGCATTTTGATATCCACAGGATAGAAAAAGAGATCACCGTTTTTAATGGAGAAAATAAATTATTAAAAAAAGGTTTTTCATTAATGCCTGTATGTTTTGGCATTTCCTTTACCAAAACCTTGATGAACCAGGCAAGAGCACTGGTGCATGTGTACACCGACGGTAGTGTGGGAGTAAGCACGGGTGCAGTAGAAATGGGTCAGGGTGTAAATACAAAAATGATGCAGGTGGCTGCTGCCATTTTTTCTATAAAAGCCAGCCGTGTAAAATTAAACAGCACTAACACTTACCGCATTGCCAACACATCCCCTTCTGCAGCAAGTGCCACGGCAGATCTTAATGGTAAGGCAGTACAGATAGCCTGCGAAAAAATACTGGAACGGTTAAAAGAAACAGCAGCAGAAATATTATCAACAGATATTGCCGGCATTCAAATAAAAGACGAATGGGTGTATGATGCTGGAAAATTAACCAGCATCACTTGGAATAAACTGGTGATGGAAACTTATTTAAAAAGAAAAAGCCTGAGCGAACACGCCCATTACTCCACACCTGAGATAAATTTTGATGCCACAAAAGAAAAAGGCCATCCCTTTGCATACCATGTGTATGGTACCGCCATTACTACTGTAACTGTTGATTGCCTGCGAGGAATTTATGAAATTAATGCAGTGAACCTGGTGCATGATTTTGGCACAACCATGAATCCCCTCATAGACCGTGGACAGATAGAAGGCGGTCTGGTGCAGGGTATCGGCTGGATGACCATGGAAGAAATTGTATTTGATGAAGAAGGAAAATT
>JBKJSJ010000226.1:0-2627 GCA_046595965.1 Ferruginibacter sp. | reverse complement strand
TTACAGTGTATTAATTCGTTTATAATTTTTGTTGTACCCGGTTCCGATAGCTATCGGGATATTTCAATTTAACTTTAGTGGCTACGAATTCTTCAACATTCATTCTTGAATGAACTTGTACGGCTGAAAAATGAATCGGACGTACAAGTGAGTAACACAACGATGTTGAGTAAAATTTCAACTGCCGGTTCCCCTAATTATTTTTTTTACTTCTTTATATTAACCGGCACACCATTATACAGTTTCCCCTGAGCACTTACAATAAACGTTTCTGATTTTTCCAATCCTGTAAGCACTTCCACCTTATCCCCATAAGTTTTACCCAGGCGCACCCAACGAAGCAATGCGGTATTATTACTGCCAATAGTATACAAACCAGTAAGCTGGTCTTTATGCTCAATGCTAGAAAGAGGCACCATCACTGCATTTGCAGCTGCATTGACGGCAACTGCTTCTTTAACCGGGATAGCAACATTGGCATACATGCCGGCATACAAACCTGTTTTATCCTTATCAGGAATACTTATTTTAATGATGTATTGTCCCCCGGTATTTTGGGATGACTGATTAATTTGAGTAACTGTTCCCGTGATCGTTTTATCAATGGCTTTAATGATTACAATGGCTTCTGTGCCCTGTTTTATTTGGTTGATGGTATTTTCCGGAACCGCTGCACTTACCTGGTAACTGCCGCTTTGTTCAATCGTTAATATTGGCACACCGGGGCTTGCCATACTTCCGGCATCCGCTAATTTTTGTGTAACAATACCGGAAAACGGCGCATTTAAACTTGTATAACCCAACATAGCATTTACTTCATTCCGCATTTGCCGGGCACCTTCCATCCTGGCTTTGGCAGCACTGTATTGCAGGGTTACATTGTCTAACTCTTTTGCTGTAGCACTTTGCTGATTGTATAAAACCGTAAACCGATCCTTATCTTTTTGTGTACTTTTTAATCCAGCCTGCGCTTCAGCAATCGTAGCATCTGCCTGTCCCCTTTTTGCCAGCATATCCTGATTGCTTATGGTTGCCAATAACTGGCCTTTAATTACATGGTCACCCACGTTTACTTTAAGCATGGTGATGTATCCCATCAACCTTGTACTGATGTTAGCCGATTTAGAAGCTTCAATTTGTCCGCTGATATTTAAGACTTGCTGTACCCCTCCCGATGGAGTAGCAACTGTTACAACAATGGCTGCATCAGTATTTGCTACTGTTTCTGTTTTTTCTTTGGTAGAGCAGGCACTCAGGAAAGCCAATCCCATGCCAGCGAATAATTGCATTATTTTTTTTGTGTTAATTGTTATGTCCATATTTTTAAGAAATTTAATTAGCAGACGCTGTTAGTAATTGTAAATAAGCCCTGGTAACATTGCTGTTAAATACTGCCTGGGATAATGCAAATTTTTGTTGGGAGAGTTGGGTGGTGGCCATCAAAACATCCGTAGTGTTTACAAGGCCCTGCATATATCGGTTTTGTAAAATCAGTAAGGATTCTGTAGCCAGTTCAATAGAGCTTTTTTGCTGTTGCATGTCAAACTGTGCATCTGCAAGATCCCGGAATACTTTGTTAAGTTCCAACTGGCTTTGATCTTTTTGCTGTGTTAATTGCTCTGCCAGTTTATTTCGCTCCAGTTTTTGCATGGCAATAGAATTTTTGGTGCTGTTACCTTTAAAAATATTCCAGGTAAGCTGCAACCCTGCTAAGTATGCATTGGCACCAAAACCCAGTAAACGGTTATCATTAAACTGGTAGCTTGCAAACGCATTTAACTTTGGCAACCAACTTTTTTTGCTGGAAAGGATCATTAAATCCGATGCTTCAATAGCTTTTTCCATAGCCAGGAAATCTGATCTTGAGGCAGCAATCCTGGTTGTGGTATCACTGGTTGAAATACTTGCTGGCAAAGAATTTTTTATATTATAAATGACTCCATTCTGCCGCCCCATCAATAAGCCCAGATAATCGGAAGCATTGCTGATAGTACTGTTAGCTTTTGCTATATTGGTCGCAACTGTTGTTACCTGCACCTGTGCATTTAGCACATCCGACTTTTGAATTAAACCTTGTTTAAAATGATTATCAGTAAATATGTAAACCGAATTAGTTGTTTGCAATGCTTCTTTCAAAACATTGAGGGCATCATAAGCCAGTTGCAATTGCAAGTAAGCTTTCTGCACTTCAAAAGTTAAATACTCTTTAGCCCGCTGAGTTTTGTATTGATAAAGAACTGGTTGTTTTGCTGCTGCTTTTCTTTTATAGAACAGATCCATATTTATCAACGGCTGCTGCAGTTCCAGTTTGGCAGAAAAATCAGAAGTGTTTCCGGGATTATTTAAAAGAGCAGGATTAAAATCATTTTGTGTGATAGATTTTTGTTGCAGCTTAAATCCAAACGCATTCAACGGATTATTGGTGCTCATAGCCGTGTAGGAGAACCCTATCTGTGGCAAATGAATAGCTTCTGTTTGTTTGTAGCCTGCTGCTGCTATGCTTTCATCCAGCCTGGCCAATTGAATAGATTTATTATTATTTAATGTTGCTGTTATGGCTTCATCAAGGCTTAAATTATTTACACTATCCTGTGCTGAAACGGTTGATATCACTACATTGCATAAAA
>JBKJSJ010000181.1:0-4688 GCA_046595965.1 Ferruginibacter sp. | reverse complement strand
CTCCCGACATTCAAAGCAGGTGACAACATTACAGTTAATTATAAGATTGTAGAAGGAACCAAAGAACGTATTCAAAGCTTCAAAGGTGTGGTTATTAAGCGCCAGGGCTCTGGGGCAACCGCTTCTTTTACCGTTCGCAAGATCAGTGACGGCGTAGGCGTAGAACGTTTGTTTCCCTCTTTTTCTCCTAATATTGAAAGTATCGTTTTAAATAAAGTTGGGCGAGTTCGCAGAGCTAAACTCTATTTTCTGCGTGAAAGAAGCGGCAAAAGTGCCCGTATTAAGGAAAAAAGAATGGCAGTGGCCAAAAAATCGTAAAATAAGTTACTTTTAAAATTATTTTAATATCAGCGGAAAGCGTAAGCTCTCCGCTTTTTTTATGCAGTTAAGTTTGCTTTTGCAAATGTTTTTGCTATTTTTGAGCTCTCATTACAATACCTCTGAAGAGTTTCCTCCAATTTTACGCTTACCATTTTTAAACAAGTAAAAACTCTTCAATCATGAAAAGGAACGTAATGTTATTCTTTTTAGTTCTATCTGCAATCATTTATTGCACCTCCTGCGCCAGGGGAATTTCTCCCTTTGAAGCTGCCAATGGCAAAGCCAAGTGTGGCAGGTATATCAGGTAGTTGCACACTCCCGTATTAATCCTTTTTCTTAACACATTAACTGGCCGAAATCGTATATCTTTACAGCATAAATTTTCAGTTATGTTAGTTAATATATTCAACAGCATTTTTTTATTTTCATTTCCGGGCGGAAGTGAGTGGATTTTTATTATCCTTATTGTATTATTAATGTTTGGAGGCAAAAAGATTCCTGAGTTAATGAGAGGTATTGGTAAAGGAATCCGTGAATTTAATGATGCAAAAACTACTGTAAAGTCAGAATTGGAAGAGGGCATGAAAGAAAAACCTGCTAAACAGGAAACCACTCTTTAAAAAAATTTTAAACTTTGTTTTGCCGAAGTGTGTCGCACCTGTCCAGTTATTAATGGAATCAGGCTGCACACTTCGGCATATTAATTTTCACCAATCCCTACTGCCACAATATGTTTTCATTTGTAAATGTCAAAAACTACCATCAGCAATTGCAGGATAATAAAACCAGTTGCAGTAGTATGGTTAAATTTTATCTGCAGCAGATTGAAAATAAAAAACAGCTCAATGCTTTTATAGAAGTGTACGCAACAGAAGCACTTGCCAAAGCCGCAGTTTTAGATGCTGAAAGAAGCGCAGGAAAACCAATGAAAAAATTGCATGGAGTTGTTATAGCCATTAAAGATGTAATCTGCTATAAAGCTCATAAGGTTTCTGCAGCTTCGTTGGTATTAAATAATTTCACCTCTCTTTATACGGCAACAGCTCTTCAGTTTCTCATAGATGAAGATGCTATCATCATTGGCAATTGCAATTGCGATGAATTTGCCATGGGAAGCACTAATGAAAACTCTGTGTATGGTAAAGTATTAAACGCTTTGGATACCAGCAAAGTTCCAGGTGGCTCTTCTGGAGGAAGTGCTGTGGCAGTGCAGGCCGGTATGTGTATGCTAAGCCTGGGAAGCGATACGGGTGGATCTGTAAGACAGCCCGCAGATTTTTGTGGTATCATTGGGCTTAAACCATCTTATGGGCAATTGTCAAGATATGGCTTGATTGCTTATGCTTCTTCGTTTGATCAGATAGGTGTGTTTGGAAAAAATCTACAGGACGTAGCCCTAGTTCTGGATACTATGAGCCACTACGATCAGATGGATAGTACGATGGCCTTGGAACCCACAAATAATTTATTCCCTTTAAAAACAAATGAAAATAATAAACATAAATTTTGCTATTTTTCCCAGGCCCTAAATCATCCATCGCTTGATAAAGAAATTCAGTTTAAGATAAAAGAAATGATGAAAGAACTGGAGGGAGATGGCAATACAGTGGATGAAATTAATTTTGACTTGCTCGACTATATTGTTCCTGCTTACTATGTGCTTACCACTGCAGAAGCAAGTAGCAACCTTGGCCGGTATGATGGTATCCGCTATGGCCATCAAAGTGAAGATGCACCCGCAAACCTGAACGATTTTTATTTAAATAACAGAACCGAAGGTTTTGGGCTGGAAGTAAAAAGAAGGATTATGCTGGGCACATTTGTATTAAGCACCGGATATTATGATGCTTACTACAGCAAAGCACAAAAAATAAGAAGACTGTTAGTGCAAAAAATGGATAGTATCTTTAAGGAATATGATGCCATCCTTATGCCTACCTGCCCGCAAACAGCTTTTACAATTGGCCAGAATGACAAAGATCCTATTGCCATGTACCTGGCAGATATTTATACAGTACTGGCTAATTTAACAGGGTTACCTGCTATTTCTTTACCCTTGTTTTCACATAGTAATAACATGCCCTTTGGGCTGCAGGTTATTACCAATAAAAAGGATGAATTAACTTTGCTTCAAATTTCTGAAGGCTTGCTAAACCGGTATGCTACTGAGGTTGATTTAATTGAAAGATGAAAAAACAATTCTCTATATTACTAATTATTCTTTTTGCAGTCAGCAATTCTATAGCCGATGCGCAACAGTTACCAGGTTCAAAGATTGAAATGCCAAAGGATACGTTGCAAGTAGATACCACGGTAGAAAATGAAGTAATTGATGAAATTGTACACTCTCAAAAACTCCCTCAAAAAGATAAGGTTCAGTATTTCAGCCAGCTAACCCGGTATGGGTTTAAAAATCTTTTTTCTAAATTTTCTTACAATCCCAAACTTCCTTACAGCAGCCAGGTAAATCCTTATGCAGAAACATATATGCAGGATTACCTGAGAGGGCACAGCAAGTCGCTTATAAAGATGAAAGATTGGGGAATACCTTATTTTAACCTGATAGATAATATTTTTGCCCAATATGGCCTGCCAAAAGAATTAAAATATCTTGCTGTTATAGAAAGTAATTTAAGCACTGCTGCCACCAGTTGGGTTGGTGCCGGCGGCCCCTGGCAGTTTATGCCCTATACTGCCCGTGATTACGGGTTGGTTGTTAATGGTTCTTACGACGAAAGAAGAGATTATTATAAAAGTACTCATGCCGCAGCCCGCTACCTGCTTACACTTTACAAGCAAATGAACAAAGACTGGCTGTTGGTAATTGCTGCTTATAATGGCGGACCAGGTCGTGTTTATAGTGCTATGAAAAAAAGTGGCAGCAAAAATTTTTGGAGCCTTCAGTATTATCTGCCGGAAGAAAGCCGTAACCATGTAAAAAAATTCATAGCTACCCATTACATTATGGAAGGCGCCGGAGGAGGCAGTTCTTCTCCTGAATTTAATAATGGATTTCAATCTTACAATGCAGGCTTAACTGTAACGAATCCTTACAATAATAAACCAACCTTGTCTGTAGCAGAAATGGAGCTGGCAGAAACACAAAATGTCTCTGGTAAATTTAATTCTTTAATTATTGCTAAAAATATAGCCATGGATATTGCAGCATTTAACCGTTACAATCCCGGCTTTGATCAAATGTTGAATAGCAATGGACAATACGAACTGATTTTACCCGCAGATAAAATGCAACTCTTTATGGCAGGCAAATACCAGATACTCAATGAGTGTGTACAATATCTTTTGGGCGATAACAATATTCCCAGTAATAAAACGGTTTACCCTGCCAGGTACAACAGAAGCAGGAAGAAAAATTTTTAAGTATTTATTCCTCCATTCTATTATTCGTGAGTCCTGCCATTCTACTCGCAGTATTTCATAAAAAATGATCACTCATTTAGTACTTTTTTGATGGCTTCTACTTTTAGCATACACTCATTGTATTCCTCTGCTGCATTGCTGTAAAAAGTAATACCACTTCCTGCAGAAAAAGTAAGGTATTTTTTTTCTGCATCATAAAAAATACTCCTGATCACTACATTAAAATCAAAGTCAGCTTCGGGGTTTATATATCCAATAGAACCGGAGAATAATCCCCTTGAAGTAGTTTCATATTCTTCTACCAGTTCCATCACCTTTTTTTTAGGGGCACCTGTCATTGATCCCATGGGGAAAGTAGCTTTGATGGCATCAGCAAAATGAAGTGTAGATTTTATTTTTCCCTGCACGGTACTTATCATTTGGTGTACCTGTGGAAAACTGTAGATACCAAACAATTCCTGCACAAACACTGAACCTTCTTCACATATTTTGCTCAGGTCGTTTCTCACCAGGTCAACCACCATTACATTTTCACTTTTTTCTTTAGCACTGCTCAGCAGGTAATTTTTATTCACTTCATCTTTTTCCTTATCTGCTAAACTTCTGCTACTCGTTCCCTTTATGGGCTGCGAAATAATGGTTTGCCCGTTTTTTTTAAGATACCGTTCGGGGCTGGCACACAAACAATATTTATCATTGAGTTTATACAATGCTGCAAAAGGATTGGGAGAATATTCTGCCAGCCTGCTGTAAGTATAGAGCGGATCGAGGATGGCTGCTTCTGCAAAAAACTCTTGGCAGAAATTAATTTCGTAACAATCGCCCCTTTTTATATGTTGCTGCAGATTTTTTATAGCAGCCAGGTATTGTTCTTTGCTGATGCTGCTTTGTACTTTTATGGAGGAGTTTATTTTTGCTGCAATGGTTGCAGGCTCCTGCTCAATGGCTTCAAAAATTTCCTGTAAATTTTGTGTATGGCTGCTGAT
>JBKJSJ010000180.1:0-2646 GCA_046595965.1 Ferruginibacter sp. | reverse complement strand
ATATTTTTTTCGCTTACGGTTATTTTTTTCATGAGCTTATCTGCCAGGTGACCGTTGTAGATATACATTACAGCCAATGCAGTAAGAAAAAGAAAGAAGGGGATGTTTGATACAATCCATTTATGATTGAAACTTTTTTTCCAATCAGGTTTTGGTAAACCGGTGGCGTTCTTATTTTTTTCTATTTCACTCATTACAGTTATTTCTTTTCGGCCACCCGCATTTTGGCACTGCGTGACCTGGCATTTATTTTTAATTCATTTACCCCTGCAGTTATTGGTTTTTTAGAAATGATTCTGAGGGGGCTTTCGGTTTTTGTTCCATACACATCATCTGCCTCCGGCTCTTCCATAGAACCATATTTAAAAAAATTCTTTACCATCCTGTCTTCAATAGAATGAAAACTGATGATGACTAATCTTGCTCCCGGTTTAAGTACCTGTACTGCCTGGTGCAGCATTTCTTCCAATGACCCCATTTCATCATTTACCGCTATCCTCAAAGCCTGGAACACCTGGGCAAAATATTTATTTGGATTGCCTTTTACAATGCTGTGCAATGTTTGTTTAAAAACGCTGATCATTTTAAATGGTGCTATAGCTCTTTGTTCTACAATCGCTTTTGCTAAGGTCTTTGAGTTGGTTACTTCACCATATTTTTCAAAGAGTTTGTGCAATTGCTGTTCAGAATAAGTATTTAAAACCTGGGCTGCAGTACCGGGCTTACGATTATCCATACGCATATCCAGTGCTGCATCAAAGCGTGTAGAAAACCCCCGATCCGCTTCATCAAACTGGTGACTGGATACGCCGAGGTCTGCAAGAATTCCATCTACCTGGGGGTGCTTGTGGAGGCGTAAAAACTTTTGCAGGTGACGAAAATTCTGTGGCACAAAAACGATCCGCTCATCGGGGGGCACATTTATACTGGCTGCTTCATCCTGGTCAAAAACAATGAGTTTGCCCTGGCTGCTTAATAGCTTTAAAATTTCTTTGCTATGTCCGCCCCCGCCAAAAGTGCAATCCACATATATACCTCCGGGCTTAATGGAAAGCCCCGAAAGTGCTTCCTGCAGCAGAACTGGTATGTGATAGTCAGTTGTCAAAAAAAAAAATGGGCAATTGATTTATTGTGCTGTTATTTAATTGTTGCCGGTGCTTTACATTGTAGCTTTTTGCTACAAAGGGTTAAGCATTCAACAATTTATCCATCTGTTTTTTTGTTCATCACTTCATTGGCCAGGTTGCTGAAAGCTTCCGGAGTAAATGATTCAAAGAACTGTGTGTATTTAATTTTATCCCATATCTCAATTTTGTTTACGGCCGAAACCAAAACAATGTCTTTAACAAGGGAGGCATGAGATAATAAATTTTTAGGTAACAGTAATCTGCCTGCGCTATCCAGTTCTACATCGGTGGCACCGTTTAAAAAATAGCGGCGAAACTCTCTAACTTTGGGATCAAAATCGTTGAGTTGACTTATCTGGGAAAAAATAGGCTCCCAGCTTTGTTGTGGATACAGGGTTAAGCATTTTTCAAACCCCCTGTTTATTACAAATTGGGCAGCAGCATCCAGAGGCAGTTGCTTTTTAAAGCCGGCCGGCAAAAGGAACCTTCCTTTTGAATCAATGGTTGCCTCGAACTCTCCCAAAAACGATATCATGCAGGGATTTAAGTGGTTATTTAGTATTACTCACACAAAATAACACTTTTTCCCACTTTTTGACACTTTTTTAAAAAAAGATTTTTATCCACAAGCCCGCATTACATGCGGACTATAGCTTTGGGAGCAATTTGTTTTAATTTCGATGTGGATTAATTGTGAATTGATGTGGATAGCTGTGGATAAGCCGTGAGTGGCATTGCTCTTGCTTAAAATGCTTTCGAAGGAGGCTTTTAAAAGTAACCAGTCACTCATTTTGCCAGGGGAATGCTAATGGTAAAGCTGCTTCCCTTGCCCAAAGTACTTTCTGCTTTGATGGTTCCTTTGTGGGCATTTACCATGGTTTTTACATAACTAAGGCCCAGGCCAAAGCCTTTTACATTGTGTATATTTCCTGTATGTGCTCTGTAAAATTTTTCAAATATGCGGTTAAGTGTTTCTTTGTTCATGCCAATGCCATCGTCTTCAATTTTTATTCTGAAATAATTGGCAACATTGGAAGTGGTCAATTTAATTAATGGCTTTTCTTTGGAATACTTTACTGCGTTATCTAAAAGGTTGTTTACAAAGTTGATGAAATGTACTTCATCAGCCATCACCATTTGGTTTTTTGCGTCCAAGTTTATTTCCAGGGTTCCTCCTTTTTCATGAATGGGTAGCCGCATATTATTTACAGCAATATTTATCAGCTCGTGAGCAGGATATTTTTTAAGGTTTAACTGCACTTCTTTTTTATCGAGCAGGGCTGCCTGCAGAATTACTTCTACCTGCTTGTTCATGCGTTTGTTTTCTTCTTTGATAACCCCGGTAAAATAGTTGGTTTTTTCTTTATCACCCGAAACTTTTTCGTTCTTCAATGCATCTACGGCCAGGGATATAGTGGCCAGCGGAGTTTTAAACTCATGCGTCATATTATTAATAAAATCAGATTTTATTTCGCTAAGTTTTTTTTGTTTTAATAAACTACGGATGGTGAGATAAAAA
>JBKJSJ010000109.1:0-5612 GCA_046595965.1 Ferruginibacter sp. | reverse complement strand
TACCAAAAAATGAAGAAGCAAAAAAAAGAGTGATTAGTAAACACATTGAGGTTAATTAAGCATTCTGCTGCTTTATTTACAACTGCCCTGTTTTAAAAAAATGGGGCAGTTTTTTTTGTATTGTTTACCGATTAAAAAATATAAATATGCCCATAGTGGGTAACATTTTATCCAAGCAATAAATAAAGTATTAGTAACATTATAATGACCAGTATCAGGGGTATGATTGTTTCAGATTCTCATAAATAAAATTGTAACGTGATAACTTTACTGTAGCTCATTTAAAGAGTTATTTTATGCAGGAAATGCTACCCCTAAACCGCCCGCAAGTACAGCAATTTATTTCCCCCCTCAAACTAAATCAGTTTAAGTATGAAACCGCTACCTGCAAAAGAGTATTGTCTTTTTTAATGGATGAAAACGTATGGCTTAAAAACCGGCTTTCAGAAATTCTTAAAGACAGTTTTGATAATAGCCTGCTTGAAGAAATGGAAATATTTCAAAATAAATTTATACAAGTAGATGAAAGTATAGAAAACCTGAAAACTGATATAGCAGCATTAGACAAGTTGCTTTTAAAGGAGCCACTGGAAGCAGGGTTATATACTGGCGGTATTAATAATAAGCTAAAGAGTATCCGTACTAATGTAGAAACTTGTGAAACGGAGTTTGGCAAACTGAAATCAGCGTTTAATATTTACCTATTGGACAAAATGTAAAACCTTGAAAAATATTTATAGAAATATCAGCCTCACAATAGCATTATTTTCTATGCTGAATTTTGCTGCTTCTGCTCAGCTTACTTCCGGCCTTATTGAGCAATATTTATCCAATAAGAGTTTTACCAATAATGATAAACTTCATTTTAAAACAGGTATTAAAGCGTTTTATTTGTTGTTAAATTATAAAACTGCCTGGATTCAAAATTTTAATGGTGCTGATAAAATTAAATTTAGGGATGCACTGCAATCCACAGCCGGTAAGGGTCTTAGGCTAAATGATTATACGGCTTATACAGATGATTTATTTTTAAGTTTAGGTAAGCCATTGCTAACTGTAGAAGATTCCCTGCTGGCAGAGCTGTATATTACCGACGCAGCAATTCATTTTTACAGCGACCTGGTTTATGGCAATACCAAACCTGCGTTATCTTACAGCGGGCTTACTTATACTCCGGATTGCATAGATATTCCAGGATTACTGGCATCCTATATTTTAAAAAAAAATCTGCATTTATTGCTTTCTCATTTTTCCCCCTCATTGGTAGAAATAATTTTATTGGAAAATAAAATTCTCCGGCTTCAATCGATCATAGCTAATCCCCGATTTAAAGAAATTACCATTCTGTCTGTCAAACACACTTCTGCAAACCTTCCGTTGCTGCAAAAATTAATGCAGTTGGGAATAATAACGGATGCGGAAAAAAAATGGCCGGATAGTATGCTTAAAGTTTTTATTAACGAAGCACAGTTACAATTTAACCTGCCCGCAGAAGGCCCGCTGGAGCCGCAGCTTTTAAAGCAATTGAATGTGCCGCTAACAGTAAGGTTGCGCCAGTTAAATGTTTCAGTAAATTATTACCGCTGGCTTGGCTGTATCATGCAAAACCAATCAGTGATTGTAGTAAATCTTCCATCTGCTTTATTAATGGTTTATGAAAATAATAAAGTAGTACTAAATATGCGGGTGATAGTTGGTAAAAAAGCAACGCCTACACCTACACTGTCTGCTACAATAAATGAAGTAGTACTTTACCCTTACTGGCATGTGCCCTACAGCATAGCTACAAAAGAACTATTGCCAGCTATAAAACGAAATGCAGGGGTTATAGATGCGGGAGCTTACCAGGTATTAAATAAAAACGGAAAAATTTTAAATCCATGGTCAATAAACTGGCACATATACAGTACCCGTTATTTTCCCTTCATCATCCGGCAAAGTACCGGATGCGATAATGCATTGGGTTTAATAAAACTAAATTTTATTAATCCGTTTTCTGTTTACCTGCACGATACACCCAATAAAAAATTATTTGGTAAACATTTGCGCTTCTTTAGCCATGGCTGTATGCGCATCGAAAAGCCAATGGAATTAGGTCACCTGGTATTGAAGCAAAACAGTATAGCCATAGACACCCTTACACAGAAAGGCTGTATTAAAAATCAATCGCCCATTACGGTGCCCGCCCAGAACAGGATGCCTGTAATAGTGTGGTATAATCCTGCAGGAATAGATGCTTTGGGTAGAGTTATATATTACGAAGATGTATATGCAAAATTTAACTGGATGAAATGATTATTAAATTTCTTGCAGCATTTAGCACTGGGTATGCAATAAAATAAGCGTTCTGGATTGCGTATTATTTAGCGGTATTTATTTGCAATTTTCAATTGAGCAGTTGTTCCAGTTTTTTTTGATTGATGATGGTAATATTTCCATCTTTATTTATCTCTATCAGGTGTTCGTTTTTAAATTCACTGAGGGTGCGAATGAGCGATTCTTTGGCGGTGCCGGCAATATTTGCAAGGCTTTCCCTGTTAATATCAATAATATAAATTTCTTCTTTATTTGCCTGGTATTTTAACTGCAGCTTTAACAGCGCATCGGCTACTTTTTTGCGCAGGGAATTGTAGGCCAGTCCCAATAACTGGTTTTCTTTTTCAGAAATATTTTTGGCCAGCAACTGGATAATTTTTTTGGCTACCTCCGGGTTGCTGTTTACCAGCTTATCAAAATCTTCTTTGGGTATTACAACCAGGTCCGATTCTTCCAGGGCATGCGCAGTATCCTTATACACGGTATCCTCCAGCAGTGCCACATGCCCCAAAAAATCTCCGGGACTAAAAAGATCTGTAATCAATTCTTTTCCACTCTCATTTGTTTTGAATGATTTTACTTTGCCTTTTAAAATATAATAAAGCCTGTTAGGGTAGTTGCCTTCCGAATATATGGTTTGCTTTTTTTTGTAGGTATTTATTTTCCTGTTTTCAGTAAGCGAAAGCAGTGCATTTTTATTGCAGGAAGAAGCCTGCATTAAAGTGGAAAGATTTTCCAGGCAGGGCTGAAATTCATGTTTTATTTCTTCATGTTTTTTTAGCCTGCTGTCTATAGCATTTAATAATTCTGTTCCCGTAAAGGGTTTGGAAATATAATCATCTGCACCCAGTTCCATTCCTTTGCGCAATTCGCTTCTTTCGGACCGGGCAGTTAAAAAAATAAAAGGAATATTTTTAATGGTTTCATTTTTGTGTACTGCATGCAGCACCCCATAACCATCCAGTACCGGCATCATAATATCGCAAATAATTAAATCGGGTAAAAATTCCAGTGCTTTTTGCACACCAATTTTTCCGTTCTCGGCCATAATTACTGTATAGTTAGACAGTTCCAGTATTTCTGCTGTATTATTGCGTATGTCTTCATTGTCTTCAATCAGCAGAATCTTTTTCATCACTATCTTCTTTTAGTTTAAACTTTATAAAAAACAGGGTTCCTTTATCCAGCTCGCTTTTAAATTCCAATGTGCCGTTCATGAGTTCGGCATATTTAGATACAATATGAAGGCCAAGGCCTGTGCCTTCAATGTTTGCAGCATTGGCACCCCTGAAAAATCTTTCTTTCAAATGTTTTTGGTCTTCTGATGAGATGCCCATGCCATCATCTTTTACTGACAACAGAAAAATATTATTTTTTAAACTGCTTTTTATTTCTATGCTGCTATTCTCTGGCGAAAATTTGCTGGCATTGGAAACTAAATTCATCAAAATCATTTTTAGCAGTGATGCATCCAGTAATACATCTGGGTTTCCTTTATGATGGTAGCAGATAGTTTGCTGGCTTTTTAAGTTTATTTTTATTTCTGTGATAATGCCATTTATAAATTCCTCCACATTAAACAGGGTAGGTTTTACGGGTACTTTGCCTTCCTCTATTTTGCCTACACTCAACAAATCGTTTAAAATATCTGTAAGCATATTTACAGAAGAAAAAATTCGCTGCAGGTGTTTTTCCCTTTTCGGTTGATCTTCTGCGCTGGCATATTTTTCTATCAGGTATGCAGAAGATAAAACCGTGCTGAGCGGCGTACGAAATTCATGCGAGGCCATAGAAACAAACCTCGACTTAAGTTCGTTTAGTCCTATTTCATTTTCCAGTGCCTGCCTTAATTCTTTTTCTGCTTTTTTTCTTTCAGAAATATCTGTAGCAATGCCTGCAAAACCTGTTACTGCTCCATTTGCATTTCTTATGGCTGTTACCGTAAGCAAAACCAGGAAGGTGCTTCCATCTTTTCTCACATAATGATATTCATCTTCGTCATGAATATTATTTTTTGCTTTGTAGGTGAGTATTTCAAATTTACTTTTTCCGGAGAGATTGTATTTTTCGGCCAGAATCTTTATTTTTTTATCCGAGTCAGATTTTTGCTGAAATAAAGCCGGTGTATGTTTGCCTATTACTTCATTGGGGCTGTAGCCCAGCATCAGCGAGGCAGCCCTGTTAAACAGCGTTACTATACCTTTATTATCTACAGCAATAATCATAGCACCCGCATTGTCCAGCAATGCATTTTGAAATACAATGGCTTCGTCCAGTTTACTTCCCGATATTTCCAGTTGCTGCAGTATTTTATTTAAATCTCTTGTTCGCTGCTGCACGGTAGCTTCCAGTTTTTCATTTTGTTTTTTAATTTCTATTTCTGTTTTTTTGCTGATGCTGATATTATTGATAAAAGCGATGGTAAAAATTTTTCCTGTATGCGTATAGGATCCCAGGCTTACCTGCACCGGAAATTCGGTTCCGTCTTTTTTACATGCAAACAAATCTATGCCCGTTCCCATTGGGCGAATATGCGGCTGCTCTGCATATTTATTCCTGTGATGAATATGATGTTTACTAAACCTTGTAGGGATTAAAGATTCAATTTTATTTCCGGTAAGTTCTTCCTCCACATAGCCAAATTCTTTTAGTGCATAAGGATTGATAGCAGTAATATTTCCATCCTGGTCTGTTATAATAATGCCCATTGCAGCATGGATAAAAAATGCCTCAAAATGATTGGCCTTCCGGATTTTATTTGAAGTAAGGAGATGCATGAAATGAGTACTTCTTTTATATTATAATAGAAAGTAACAATCTATTTAAAATAAAACTGTATTATACTGATGAGTGTCAGTTTGGCATCTGATAAAAGTCAGGAAATAGCCATCTTATAAAAGCAGCACCTGCATTTACCAGTAATTTGAGAGCTTATGAACAAATGTGAACAACTGGCTCTGTAAAATTTACAATTTTCGGCTGGTGCTAAAAAATGTTTGTACGCATTGGGAAATGCAACTTTTAACAATATGTGCAATCATTTAAAAGGATGATGAAGGATACATAATTGTACTGCTTAGTCTTCTATTCTTACTATGGTTATTAATTAGATATTGGATTAAAAACTGGACACAAGTTTTATTCTGTTCTCTTTTGTTTTAAAATGCTATAAATTTTTTTGAGAAGAAAATAATGTAAGCAATTAGTATTAATAAAAGCAAGTGATATCCCTTTTTTTGTTGAGCTGTATTTTTAATTTATTAATCAAATCGGTTTCTTCATAAGGTTTAATAATG
>JBKJSJ010000448.1:0-10854 GCA_046595965.1 Ferruginibacter sp. | reverse complement strand
CGAACAGGAGGCAAGTAATTTACTTTCTCCTTTGGGGTTTGTATGCATCATTGCTACAATAATATTTTTGGCACTTGCCACCAGGTCCATTGCACCACCCATTCCCTTTACCATTTTGCCGGGTATTTTCCAGTTGGCAATATCGCCGTTTTCACTTACTTCCATAGCACCTAAAACTGTGAGGTCAACTTTGCCGGAACGTATCATACCAAAACTCATGGCACTGTCGAAAAACGAAGAACCCGGAATAGTGGTAATAGTTTGTTTGCCTGCATTAATGAGATCCGCATCTTCTTTTCCTTCTTCGGGGAAAGGGCCCATTCCCAATAAACCATTTTCGCTCTGCAGCACCACATTAATTCCGCCGGGAATATAATTTGCCACTAAGGTTGGAATACCGATTCCAAGATTTACATAGAATCCATCCTGCAATTCCTTTGCAATGCGCTGTGCTATTTGATATTTATCTAAAGCCATAAAAAAATGTGATAAGTTGATAATTAGCATTATGCTAATTTCTTTAAATAGATAATTTAAGACTCACTTAAAAAGCTTGCATGATTAAAAAATTTCTACATTAGCAACTAGTTTAATTGGCTAATTTTTCCTCGTTGTTCTTTGCTCTATCCTTTTTTCATAATCAATACCTTGAAAAATACGATGCACATAAATACCTGGCGTATGAATCTGATTGGGATCTAATGCTCCTGCAGGCACCAGTTCTTCTACTTCTGCGATGGTAATTTTTCCGGCCATTGCCATTAATGGATTAAAATTTCTTGCAGTGTCTTTATAAATAAGATTGCCCTGTGTGTCGCCTTTCCATGCTTTTACTAATGAAAAGTCAGCAACAGTTGCCAGCTCCATCAGGTAGTCTTTTCCATTAAAATTTCTCACTTCTTTTCCCAAGGCTACTTCGGTACCTACACCTGCGGGAGTAAAAAAAGCGGGCATACCATATCCTGCTGCCATACAGCGGGTAGCTAATGTACCCTGCGGAATTAATTCTACTTCTAATTCTCCACTCAATAGTTGCCGTTCAAATTCTGCGTTTTCACCCACATAGGAAGCAACCATTTTTTTTACTAGTTTTTTTTGCAGCATCAGACCTATTCCAAAATCATCTACCCCAGCATTATTAGCAATACAGGTTAAGTTTTTCACGCCTTTTTTCACCAAGGCAGCTATGCAGTTTTCAGGAATTCCGCAAAGACCAAAACCTCCGAGCATTAAAATTTGCCCGTCCTCTATATCTTTTATAGCGTCCTGAGCATTAGCGAAAACTTTTTTCATAGTTATATTTTAAAAAAAACTTTTTGTCTGTCCACTTTCTTTCAGGGATATATTTTTTAAAATCCAATATATTCTGCTGACGAACCTGAAGGGTATCCAACATTATTTTCATCTCATTGGTATGGTATAAATAATATTCATAACTTTTATAAAATTGCTCCCTGCTTATTTTGTGCAGTTGAAATACCTGCTGCTGAAGCTTTGCACTTTCTTTTTGCAAATCCCGGCCCGAATCTTTTCTAAGATATTCATTTGCATAAACATCTGCCCGCATATAATCCCAGAATACAGCTTGCATTTTTTCTGGCTCTAAAATTCCATTGGGCATTTTAGATTTTGAACAGGAAATAAATAAAGTAGCCAGTACTATGAGTAAGATAAATTTCATTTCAATTGTTCTTTATAAGCACCGGCATTGGTGAGGTCGAGCCTTGGTAGCAGTTCTAATGCTTTTGCTTTATCCTGTGGTTTGGCTTTTGAAAATATTTTTATTAGTTCAGTAGATTTTCCCTGAAAAAAAAACTGGTTGATCATGGTGTTGGGATTCTCATTATTAAAATTACTTAGCAGGTTCAGTACATTAAGCAATTCTGTTCTTGCTGCGTTTTCATTTTCATACATTTTATCCATTCCCATTCTGTAGTAATTATAATACACATCATGCATAATATTGTAGCGGCTGTTTAGCATATTTTCTACCAGCCAGTAACGGTTACGAATACCATCAAAAGCTTTCCATCCGCTGATACCCCTGCCATCGGGGGCATTGTTTACAATATTCTGTGCTTTCTGAAAATTAAAATCGCCTCCCTTTGGTGAAAAAGAGGCATTATCAAATGCAATAATAAGGTTAGCATAATAAGCAAATACGGCAGTTAGGTTTGAAATCAATGCATCGTTTCCACTTACACGGCTATCGTTAAATTCAAGTATTTGAAATTCTACATATTTAAATATAATATTATCGTCCTTAAAATTAATAATGGGAGAAAGATAAGCAGTATTAAAAACAGGCCGGGCAGCCTGGATACTAAGAGATGCAGAATATACATTTGCTTCGGAAGTCTGATCAAGGTTTAATAAAAAATTGCAGGCTATTTTTTCATTAACTGCATAAATATCCGTTGTCCATTTTTTATTATTAATAAAATTATTCAACGCTGTTTGCAAGGTGAGAAAAGTATTTTTGTTTACATTATTACCTACCCTTGAGGCCACTACAGAAACTTTAGCATTCAATTCCTGCGCTTCTGCAAAGTTTACAAAGCAACAGATTGACAGAAAAAAAATTATCTTATTCATGAGTAAAATTAAATATGTTGTTTATAATATCTTTTGCAATTTCGGTTTTAGGTTTTGTATCAAAATAATATTCACCACCTCTCTTATCAAAAATAGTTATTTTGTTGCTGTCGTAACCAAAACCTGCTCCTGGGTCATTTAATGAATTTAATATAATTATATCTGCATTTTTAGACACCAGTTTATTTAATGCATTTTCTTTTTCATTATTGGTTTCAAGGGCAAATCCAATAAGACATTGGTGATCTTTCTTTAGTTCTCCCAATTTTTTAAGAATATCTGCCGTTCTTTTAAGTTCAATATTTATATTTCCTTCAGTCTTTTTTATTTTAAGCGTTGCTTTTTCTATTACTGTATAATCGGCCACAGCAGCACTCATAATTGCCCAATCTGTTTTTTCAAAACGTTCTATGCAGGCATCATACATTTCATGTGCAGACCTCACTCTTATAACATCCATATTCAATGGTATTTTTTCGGAGGATGGACCTAAAATCAGCGTAACAGTGGCACCCCTGTTTTTCAGTTCTTCTGCAATTGCTATACCCATTTTACCCGAAGAGGCATTGCCAATAAATCTAACCGGATCTATGGCTTCATAAGTGGGCCCAGCGGTTATTAAAACCTTTCTGCCGGTTAATGTTTTACTGATAGTAAAAAAAACATTCAGCCAATTGACTATATCTTCAGGCTCAGCCATTCGGCCCTCACCGATTAAGCCACTGGCCAATTCGCCATTGTTTACAGGAATAATGTAATTTTTATATGATAGAACTTGTGCTATATTTTTATGTGTTACCGGATGCAGCCACATATCTTCATCCATTGCAGGTGCAGCTACTACAGGGCATGTAGCAGAAAGATAAACAGCCATTAATAAATTATCGCATGCACCAGCGGCCATTTTAGAAAGTGTATTGCAACTCAAGGGAGCAATGAGCATAATATCTGCCCACCGTCCCATCATTACATGATTGGCCCATGAACTGTTATCTGCTAATTTATGCAATACATCATTTTTAGATAATGTAGATAATGTAAGTGGGGATATAAATTCTGCCGCCGCTGCTGTCATAATAACTTTTACTTCTGCTTCGGCTTTAATGAGAAGGCGAATGAGAAAGGCAATTTTATATGCAGCAATACTACCGGTTACTCCTATTAGTATTTTTTTACCTTTTAGCATAATAAAAAACGACGGTTGTAATAACCGTCGTTAAAAATATAACTTCTTATTTAAATGAATAGGTAAAGTTGAAAATATTAACTGAACAGATCTTCTTCATTTTTTCTATGGTACACTTTATCTTCCAAAAACTCGGTAGTAGCCAGTAAAGCAGGATTAGGCATACGCTCATAAGCACGGGATATTTCAATCTGCTCTTTATTTTCATGAATTTCTTCCAAGCTATCTGTATGACTTGCAAACTCCTCCAGTTTGCTATGCAGTTCTTCTTTGATAGTAATATTAATCTGGTTAGCCCTTTTTGCAATAATGGTGATGGACTCATACAAATTACCTGTTTTGTCTTTAAGTTCAGATAATCTTTTAGGTTCAACACTACTGCTGGTATTACTGCTTAGCTGACGACGTAATTTGCTCATTTTTTATTTCTTTTATTTGATTTTTACTTAAATTATCATACACTTCTGCATCCTTTAGTAATTTACTTTCAGGGTATCTGTCTGCAAAATCCTGGTATTCAGTTATTACTTTTTCAAAACGCTCTTCTTGCTTTTCTATTACACTCAATTTTGCAAACCTATAATACGATTTTACCACCATCAATTTATATTCTTCACCTGTTGCAGATTCGGGATATTTATTTAAAAGGTTTGTAAATGCTATTGCTGCTGCCCTGAATTTTTCCAGGTTGAAATATAATTGAGCAGCCCTAAATTCTTTCTGCTCCAATTTATGCCTGCTGTTATCTATTATTTCGGTGGCATCTTTATTCCTGGCAGAACCTGGATGTGTATTAATAAAGCTCTGCATCATGTTCATAGCTTTTACCGTATTTACCTGCTCCAGTTCCAGTTTAGGACTTTGCTTATAAAAGCTGTAAGCCCTCATATAATCTACCTCCTCTGCTTTAGCACTGTTGGGAAATACTTCCAGGTAACCTTTAAACAAATTTTCGGCATCACTGTACAATCCCTGGTAATAGAAACAATAAGCATATTTATAATAAAGATCTTCAAACTTCTGTGTTCCTTTATAAACAGGAAACAATCCTTCATATAATTGCTGTGCTAATCGGTATTTCTTTTTGGCATAATATTCATCTGCTTTAGTAAGTTTATACTCTGTATCCTTACTTTTTTCCACTTTTGCAAACTTGCTGCACGATACCAAAGTAAAACAGATTAGAAAAAGACCCAGTAATATTTTCATTGATTTCATAAAGAATTGCGAAATTAACTGATTTCAATCAAAAATGAATGTATTTAATTTAATCACCAAAATTGAAAAGTTAATGATATTGTAAAGACATAAATATGAAAAAAACCCTCCCAAAAGGGAGGGTTTCATCATTGAGCAAAAAGTGGAATTAAAACTAATTTTAGTTAGACTTAATATCTACAGTATTTTTATCTCCACCGCCTACTTCGCAGTTAGTAGAAATTCTATCGGCACTAATGCCTTCAGTTTCTACCAAATACATTTTAATTGCATCCAATCTTTTTTGGCATACAGCCTGAGAAGCTTTAGATGCTTCAGGGTAACCATTGATGGTAATATTGCAAGTTGGATTTGATTTCATTTTTGCTGCTACATTAGAAAGCATTGCTTTAGCATCGCTACCTAAAGATGAAGCATTTCCTTTAAAGCTTACACTTGGATAGTCTGTAGGACAAGTTACTACAGGAACCGGAGGATTTTTGCAACACTCAGGGTCTGGGCATTTGCCTACACCATCTTCATTTACAGGCTGACACTCTGTAGGAGTAATTAATTGTTTGTCTTTACAATCTGGAACGCCATCACCATCAGTATCAAGGCTAACACCATGTGTGTTTACCGGACAACCAGCAGGAGTATTTGGTTCACGATCTAGCTGATCAACAACACCGTCTCCGTCTGCATCATCAAACACCGGCTTAGGCAATTTCATGTGCTTAGGATTGTTCAGTTCGCTGTAAGCATAATCCAATGGATTCAGCCACCATAAAGGTTCAACAGATTTTGCTCCCAGGTTAAAGTTAAGACCTAAAGAAAGGTAATTGTAAGAATCCCAATTGCCGGTCAAAGATGCATCTCCACGTGGATGCTCCTGCCATTGTTGACCATCTAATAAATCATCTTTAATAAATGTGTGACGGTTCTCTAAAGCCAGATTAATTCTTTTACCTAATTTAAAGGCAATACCTGCTAAAACAGTTGTAGAAAGTCTTAAAGTATTGTCACCCATTTTAGGACGACGAGGACCATTGTTTTCTGCAGGAGTTTCATAAGTATCATCCATAAGCGTTTTCAATTTGTCCAAAATATCTTTCCTGTCTTTGTATTCGCCAGGAAGAGGAATACTGGAAAAATTATAATTAGCCGTACCATTTAATGCGTTCACTTTTGTTTCGTAAGCCGTAGCTCCCAAACCAGCACCAGCATAAACTACATAACCGGTTTTTTGCTTGTGAAAACGAACGTTGTTTAGGGTAATGATACCCTGCAAACTCAAAT
The DNA here is from genome assembly GCA_046595965.1 of Ferruginibacter sp. GTDB lineage: Bacteria > Bacteroidota > Bacteroidia > Chitinophagales > Chitinophagaceae > Ferruginibacter. Next base: position 4,577 of record JBKJSJ010000448.1, on the reverse strand, counting down.
CCTGCGATTTGTTTTTGTAGTTGTAATAAATTGCTTCAGCAGGTCTTCCCAGGGAATTACCACCGCCGGGTACAGGAGAACTATAAGTCCTCCACGCTGGATTTTTATAATAATTCTCAGCTCTTAACCAGCTTTGACCCTTTCCGGTTCCATTTAAATATTGCAATCTCAAAGAAAAAACATAACCAAATGCTTTTCTTACATGAGCAGCAAATCCTAATGTTGGAAATTTAGTAGGCACATCGCCAACAACGTTAAAGGCACCACCAGAAATTCCAATTTCCCATTGATTACGGGGTTTCGCTGGAAAATTGTATGCGTTATTCCAAAATTCGTTTTGCTGAGGCATCCCTTTTGCAGTGATTACCGTAGAGTCATAAATATCATAACCACTTCCGGATTGGGCGAATGCACCCGTTGAAAGGAGTATAAAAACTCCTGCTAATAATAATTTGTACTTTTTGCTTGCCATAACTTAATGATTGATAGATTTCTAAATATACGAGTTGATTAATTGCAAATTTATTTAAACCACACCTAATTTACAAATTTTTTTAGCATTTATTTAGTGTAATGATTTGTAAAAACTCGCCAAATTTTCGTATAATCAGACAATTTGAACGTATTATTCGCTGCATCTAACAATTTAATAATGCCAGGACTTACCCTAATAATTTAATTTGATAAGGGAATTGAGTGTGTTATATTGCTTCTTTTTTAAGAAATGGACTTTGTAAAAGATATTATTGGAGTAGAATTAAAAACTTTTGAACTTAAGTTTTCTGATGCTGTAAAAAGCAATACCGCCCTTCTTGACAGTATTATGAAATTCATAATTAAGCGAAAAGGCAAGCAGCTCAGACCTATGTTCGTTTTTTTAAGTGCTAAACTCCATGGAGAAATAAATGAAAGTACTTACCGGGCTGCCGCCCTGGTAGAACTCCTTCATACTGCCACGTTGGTACATGACGATGTGGTAGATGAATCCTTTGAAAGAAGAGGATTTTTTTCTATTAATGCTGTGTGGAAAAATAAAATTGCTGTATTGGTGGGAGATTATCTGCTTTCTAAAGGTTTATTGCTTTCTACAACCAACGGAGATTTTAAACACCTCCATATTATCTCAGATGCAGTAAGACAAATGAGTGAAGGGGAATTGCTTCAAATGGAAAAATCCAGAAAATTAAACCTGGATGAAAACATCTATTTTGAGATTATAAAAAATAAAACGGCTTCGTTGCTTTCATCTGCTTGTGCCGTGGGTGCTTACAGTACCACTAAAGACGACACCATTACCAGTAAGATGAAAGATTTTGGCGAAAAAGTAGGCATCGCATTTCAAATAAAAGATGACTTGTTTGATTATGGTAGTGACAATATTGGTAAACCTACCGGCAATGATATTAAAGAAAAAAAAATAACCCTGCCACTGATTTATACACTTAACAATACAGATAAAACTACCCGGAAAGAACTTATTTATATCCTTAAAAATAATAATAAAGACAGCAAAAAAGTTCAGCATGTAATCAATATCGTTCTTGCAGCAGGTGGTATAGCTTATGCACAACAGAAAATGGTTGAATACCGGGATGAGGCTTTGGCAATCTTAAATTCATTTCCCGAAACACCTGTACGAAAAGCTTTAGAAGAATTAGTTAGGTTTACTACCGACAGAAAATATTGATCTTGGAAAAACGCTGGAAAATATTACCCCTTAATCAAGATAGCGCAAAGGAACTTCAAAAACTTTTGGGTATCTCCCCTTCTCTCTGCAATATACTGGCACAACGTGGCCTGGCCTCTTATGAAGAAGCTAAAAATTATTTTCGACCGCAATTAAATATGCTGCATAGCCCATGGCTTATGAAAGACATGCAGAAAGCTGTAAGCAGGGTTATGACAGCAATTGCCAATAATGAAAAAATATTAATCTTTGGAGATTACGATGTAGATGGCACTACTGCAGTGGCATGTATGTATCAATTTATAGTTTCTATTTATGATGCAGAACTGGTAGATTTTTATATCCCTCATAGATACAGAGAAGGATATGGTGTAAGTAAGATGGGTATTGACTATGCAGCAGCCAATGGGTTTAGTTTAATTGTATGCCTTGACTGTGGAATAAAATCTATTGATCTCATCGGCTATGCGGCTGTATTAGGAATTGATTTTATTGTTTGCGATCATCATTTACCAGATATAATTTTACCAAAAGCTGTAGCTATTTTAAATCCTAAACAAGTGGATTGCACTTATCCCTTTAAAGAACTTTGTGGATGTGGTGTAGGATTAAAATTAATTACTGCCTTAGCAGAACATCTTAATTTGCCCGACAATATTATTGTTCAATACTTAGATCTTACTGCCACTGCAATTGCCGCAGACATTGTACCTATGACCGGCGAAAACAGGGTGCTTGCATATTTTGGTTTACAAAAAATAAATACCCATCCCTGCCCCGGCATTAAGGCATTAATAGAATTATCGGGGCTGCAAAAAATACTACATATTACCAATGTAGTATTTGCTATAGCCCCAAGGGTAAATGCCGCAGGCCGCATGGATGATGCCCGCAAAGCTGTTCAATTATTTATAGAAAAAGATTACAGCAAAGCATTAGAATTTGCAGAAATGCTGCATACCGATAACAGTGAAAGAAAAGAAGCAGACAGCAGTATGACCGAAGAAGCATTGGAACTGATAGCTGCTGATGAAAATAGCCTGAATAAAAAATCATCGGTGGTTTACAGGGAGCATTGGCACAAAGGGGTTGTAGGAATTGTAGCTTCCCGGTTGATAGAACATTATTACAGGCCAACAGTTGTACTAACACATAATTCGGGCCTGGCTACCGGAAGTGCCCGAAGTGTGGTTGGTTTTAATTTGTATGAAGCGATCTATCAATGCAGAGAATATTTGGTTGCTTATGGTGGTCACTTTGCTGCTGCGGGTCTATCTATGCTGCCGCAAAATGTAGAAGCATTCAGAAAGAAATTTGAAGAAGTGGTTTCCGCAACTATTGCAGAACATTTACTTATACCTGAAATTGTAATTGATGCAGAAATTTCGTTCACAGAAATAAAAGAAAATTTTTATAATATCATCTGCCAGATGGAACCATTTGGTCCGGAAAATATGCGCCCGGTGTTCATAACAAAAAATGTTACTGATACCGGTTTTTCTAAAATTGTAAAGGAACTGCACCTGAGAATTGTTTTAATTCAAAACGGTACAACACTTACCGGCATTGGTTTTAATATGGCTGAAAAATATAAAATACTGGAAACAAAGAAACCGGTGGATGTAGTATATACCATTGATGAAAATGAATGGAATGGAATGAAGTCGCTTCAGCTAAAAGTAATTGACATCAGGTTGAGTGAAGTAAATGTCGAAAATCTCTAACTTCTTTTATCTTGAAAAAATACATTTAAATAGAACTGAATAAAATAACAGTAACCTTCTCTATTAAGGATTAAGTTTTTTTACAGATGGAAGCTGCTGTTGTTTCATTTTTAACCAATGCTTTGCTGGAAGTAACATTTACATTAAGCTCCTGTTATCATTCCAATTAAATAATCAAACACCTAAATTCTTACTTTTGTTTTATTAAGTTTTTGCTGCCGCATTTTTTAAAGCAACTGCAATTATTTAATAAAATAAACGAAATTCCTGTCTTATCAAAAAGCATTTAATAAATTTTTTAATTAAATTTAAAATAAAATGTCTTATTGCAGTGCTATAGAAAATATGCCGGAAAATAAAAAAGCTTTACATAAATTATATCATGATGAATTGTATGGTTTTCCCATACAGGATGATAACGAATTATTTTGTCGCCTTGTTCTGGAAATTAACCAGGCAGGCCTGAGCTGGGAAACTATATTGAAAAAAGAAATCACATTCAGGAAAGCTTACGATAATTTTAATATTAATAAAGTAGCAGCATACACAGATGCAGAAAGAGAGAGGCTTATGGGAGATGCCGGTATTATCCGTAACAGGCTTAAAATAAATGCAGCCATAGAAAATGCCAAAACAATTTTACAAATTCAAAGTGAATATCATTCTTTTGAAAAATGGCTTGCACATCATCATCCCAAACCAAAAGAGGAATGGGTAAAATTATTTAAGAAGACTTTTAAATTTACAGGTGGAGAAATTGTAAACGAATTTTTATTAAGTGCAGGATACTTGAAGGGTGCTCATGATTCCGATTGTAAAATATACAAAAAGGTATTAAAAACAAAACCAATGTGGTTAACGCCAGGTATCCGCTAACGAATATAGTTTTAAATTGATGGAGCAGCAAGATGGAGGAACGACCACTATTCTTCCTCCATTAAAATCAAAGAATATTTATTTAAAAAATCATAAAGCTTACATTATAAACGAATAACTGCAAAAAAATTTCTGCCAATCTTCTGAAACATTTCTTACAACATATCATCCGGCAACTCAAAAAAATCACCAAAAAACAATTTCTTTTTTTTGCCTTCATTTTATTGTCATTCATCTTATTTTATTTTTCTCTCCCTAAAAAACTTTTCTCCGCTCCCACCAGTTATGTA
>JBKJSJ010000414.1:0-7332 GCA_046595965.1 Ferruginibacter sp. | reverse complement strand
GATGTTAAGTGTTTTGGAAGCCTCTCCATCTTTGATGCCGGTAAATGCAGCCTGGTCGCCATAATCATCAATCATCTGAATGCGGTCAACCATGTCTGCATTCAATTCTCTGGTGGCTGTTAATACATCCCCCCCAAAAAATTCTTTTCCATTTACTTTTACTTTGGTTACAGCTTTGCCCTGTGCAGTTACGGTTCCTTCTTTATCTACTTCTACACCGGGTAGTTTTTTCAAAAGCGTTTCCACGTTGTCGTTAGCCCTGTACATGGTACTGTCTATCTTGTAAGAAACAGTGTCTTCCTTTATCTGAATTTTGGCAGACTCTAAGGTTACAGTTTCCAGCATAGAATTGCCGGGACTCATCACTATATCCCAAATAGTTTGATCGCCCGTTTCGCCGGCATAATCATAAGTGCTTATAAAACTTTTGTAGCCTACATAGCTAATAAGCACACCAATTTTAGTGGCACTTACTGCAGCAAAATTAAAAATACCTTTATCGTTTGAGATTGTTTTTAAGGAGTCTTTGGTACCGGTATAAAACATTATTACAGATGCGCCCGACAATGATTTTCCTTCATCGTTCTTTACAACCCCCTTTACTTTAATTTTTTTTTGCGCAAAACTTTGCACAGAAAAAGCGGAGAGACTTATAAGCAGTAGCAGTATATATTTCATGGTTGTTTTTATTAACGTAAACGGGCGGAATATATTTTATTTTGCAGCAATTTGCTTAATAAGTACGAACAGATTCATAGAAACTGGATAAATGGTAATTATTATTGGGTTTAAAAATTAGGGGTTTAAAAGTTAGGGGTTAAGATCAAAACAGAAAATATTGAATAAATAACAACTTTTAAAAACCAAATTTTATTTTTCTTTATTGTAAGATTCAATAAAGCTGTTTATCTCCTGCTGAAATTTTTCTGCTTCATTAAAAAGAAACTGGTGTTTAATGGGCAAGGCATAAATGGGATATTGGGTTAGTTGAGAAGCAAACTTTTCCAGCCGCATGCCGTCTTTTTCTGTGGTAAGAATTATTTTATCTTCCGAGCTTATTTTTTTAAATTGCCGGATAATATCTTCCAGATCATCGCTGCTAAAAATATGATGATCCGCATAACGGATCATATCATACGATTGCATTTTGCTGTTTAAATATTCTTTTAATGGTTTAGGATTGGCTATGCCGGTGAGTAAAAGAATATCAGTAGCTGCATTAATATTTCTGTGGCTCTTTGTAAATAAATGGTAAGGCTGGTTATAAACAATCTCTGTAAAATAAACTTTTTGATGCGGTAGCGGACTGATTTCCTGCACAAGCGTTTCTTTTTCTGCAACAGACAAATCTGGTTTACACTTGGTAACAATAATAGCATGCGCTCTTTTAATACTCCCTTTTACATCTCTCAAATCTCCGGCAGGCAACATCAGGTCCTGTGTAAATAAATTTTTATAATCTGTAAGTACAATATTGTAGCCTGCTCTTACGGACCTGTGCTGAAAAGCATCATCTAAAATTATTACCTGTGTATCCGGCCGTTCGTGCAGCAGTTGTGGTATAGCCACCAGCCGCTCTTCTCCCACGGCTACTGTTATAAGCGGAAATTTTCTGTGAAACTGCATAGGCTCATCGCCAATATCAATGGCAGTAGAGGAATTATTCGCAATGGCAAAACCTTTTGTTTTTCTTTTGTAACCCCGGCTGAGTGTAGCGGTTTTATATTTGCCTGCAAGAAAGCTTACGAGGTATTCTGTCATAGGCGTTTTGCCGGTGCCACCTACGGCAAGGTTGCCTACACAAATAACCGGAAAATTGAAGCTGGCAGATTTAAAAATGTTTTTATCAAACAGCCAATTCCTGCACCAGATGATGATACTGTATAAAAAAGAAAACGGGAATAATAAATATCTGAAGCTCTTAAGCAAGCTGATTTTTTTTTAAATTAAAAACTATAAATTCTTTCGGGGCTGATGCAGTAATCTAATTTTACATCATTTCTGCCGGCACCTTTTATGCTCATCTCAGGCTCAAAAAAACTAAAGCCAATTTTTATCGCATCATCTTTACATTCTTTTAAAAAACGGTCGTAATAACCTTTGCCATACCCTACCCTGTGGCCTATTACATCGTAAGCCATCAGCGGTACAATAATCATATCTATTTCTTCGGGAAACATAGGCATGGCATTTACGGGTTGAAGAATACCATATTTATTGGGCTCAAAAATGGTATCATCATCTACCACAACACTTAGCATTCCTTTAGAATCAGGATGTATAACAGGATAAAATAAAGTTTGCACAGGGTTTTTAAAATAACAATAATCTGTTATGGGTTCGGGATCAAATTCATTCATTTGTTCAAACACAGCATAAGTCATAATCATGGAGGGAATTTCTATATCCAGCTTTTGAAACTGTATCAGCATCAGATCCTGCAGCTTAGTCCGCTCTGCAGCCGGAATGGCTGCACGTTTTTGTTTATAGAGCACTCTAAGTTGATCTTTGGTCATAAGAATAAAGTATTGTTTTATTATTCCTGCTTGAAGATAGAAAATATAGTGGTACCATAATTTCTTTCTGTGCTGTAATGTGCGGTTTTTTTATAATTGTTCCGGGGAGTATGTTCCAGCACAAACCATCCGCCGGCATTTAATATTTTTTTTTCAAATATCATCTTTGGCAAATCATCAATATTAGTAAGTGCATAAGGCGGCCCGGCAAATATAAAATCAAATGTTTCGCTGTATCTTTCCAGGTATTTAAACACATCCGATTTAAGCACTTTAAAATTTTCAAATTTTAATGCAGCCGAAGTTTTTTTAATAAATTCATACATGGCTGTATCTTTTTCCACTATGGTACAATTGCTGCAGCCACGGCTTGCCAGTTCGTAACTAATGCAGCCCGTGCCGCCAAAAAGATCAAGCGTTACCAGGTCCTCAATATCAAGGTTGTTTTGAATAATATTAAACAGGCCTTCTTTGGCAATGTCGGTAGTAGGCCGGGTATGGGGCATTTTACCAGGCGGGTCTATTCTTCTGCCGCCATTTGTGCCACTTATAATACGCATGGGACCAATGAAATTAAATGGCTGAAAAAGTGTGCAGGCATTTCACCCATCTCATCACTTACCTGCACTGCTGCCGGTAATTCGCAGAAACGAATATTTAAAAAATAGCGGTACAATTCATCGTAAAGATTTGAATCCTTATCAATAAAACCACTTAATGTAAGCACAATTTCTGATGGAGAAACCTGGTGAAGTGAGCAGGTATTTAATAAATGATAGGCTACATCGGATGGAGTGCTGTATTCAAACTGCTGAACCAACTGTAGCTTATTTGTTTTAAATAAAATTACTTTAATGCTGTTGTGATAAATGATGCAAAACAATTGCTGCTGCTCTTGCTGCAGTAAAGGCAACAGCAAAGTATGGGTGTGATGAAAATGTGCTGCTGGAAATTTGTTGTGTAAGATATTATTAATGGCCGCATTTACCCTGAAAATATTGGTAGCATTTAATTCATTTAACGGAGCCGTAAAAGTTATACTATCTGCCTGTACGCCTGTTACACAATCCATCATTGCTCCTACTTCACTTTCATTAAAATAAGATGCGGGCACCAGGATGGTTTCTTTAAAATTGTAACAGATATGGCAGCTTGCAAATTCGGCAGGTTGTTCTGCCTGCAATACCTGTTCTATTTCTTTGGTTAGATCAGCCGTTGTAATATTTTTTTCTGCCTGCATTATTACAAGGCCTTCTATCTTTAAAGAATCGGTAGAATAATAAATAAATGAAGCACCCTCGCATCCAATTTCTATGAGCAAATGAAGCCTTTTATCAGCAGTAACAGCGGGTAATATTTTAAATGCAGTTTTCAAATAAATTATTTAGGCTGGCAAAATAAGATAAATTTGCCGCTTTATGGAAACTGCTGCATCATTAAATAATTTAAAAGTTGGGGTAAACAACAGGCAGATACTGTCTATTGCCTTGCCTATTACGCTGGCCATACTTATTCCGCAGATTAATATGCTTACCAACAGCATCTTCCTGGGTCAGTTAAGTTCCACTGCATTGGGCAATGCAGGCATTACAGGAGTTTTTTATTTAATATTTGCAGTTGCCGGTAATGGTTTAAACAATGCATTGCAAACGGTTTTTTCCAGGAATGCCGGCAGTGGTAACAGCAATGCTTTTAAAACCATCCTTACGCAGGGCATCCGCATCAGCCTACAGTTTGCAGCCGCTTGCATTTTATTTACCTGGCTTATTGCTCCTTTCATTATGCGACAGGTAGCCGACCCGGCATCTTATCCACAGGAAATGAGTTTTTTAAAAATCAGGATTTTTGGCCTGCCGTTTTTATTTCTGTTCCAGATGGGCAATGCTTTTTTGGTAGCATCGCTCAACAGCAGGTGGCTGATGATTGGTTTTATTTTTGAAGCGGGCATCAATATTTTATTTGACTGGCTGCTTATTTTTGGCCATGGCGGTTTTACTGCAATGGGATTTAATGGTGCTGCCGTGGCTTCTGTGCTGGCCGAAGCTGCAGGCATGCTGGTGGTATTACTGGTATTAATTTACACCGGCCTTAAAAAAAAATATGGGTTGCTGAACAACTTAAAATTTAATCTTTTTTATAACCGGGAAATTTTGCGTGTATCCGTGCCGCTGGTAATGCAGTACGTAATAAGTGTAACTACCTGGCTCATCTTTTTTTTATTAGTAGAAAGCAAAGGCATTATGGCAAAAGCCATCAGTAATGTAATGCGCAATGTATTTGGGCTGGCAGGTGTTTTTGTGTGGGCTTTTGCCGCTACCACCAGTTCTATGGTGAGTAACCTGCTGGGCCAGCAAAGAGAAGACCTGGTTATACCACTCGTAAAACGCATCATGGGCTGGAGCATTGGCCTGTGTGCATGCATGTGTCTTTTGCTCAATCTTTTTCCACAATTATTTTTCAGTCTGTTTGGCCAGAGTGCCGATTTTATTGCAGCCGGCATTCCGGTTATCAGGGTGGTTTCGCTGGGCCTGCTCTTTATGAGCATTGCCAATATTTGGCTGAATGCAGTAACCGGCACCGGCAAAACCACCATTAATCTTGCCATTGAAATTGTAGCCATTGCAGTTTACCTGGCCTACACCTGGTATTTTATGAACGTGCATTATATTTCGCTGGCCATGGCCTGGAGCAATGAGTTTGTTTACTGGACATCTATTTTTATTATGTCGTTTATTTATATGAAGAACGGGAAGTGGAAGATGAAAGCTAAGGTTTAAGGAATGTTTTTTTTGAGAAGTTAAGCAGCGTTATAAGTTGTAATAATTTATACCAAACGGTATTTCATTTTTGGCCAATGTGTGGTGGCTGAAATTTCGGTTTGCTTTTGTGCGGGTGGGTTTGGAGAATGCCGAACTGAAGTATTGGGCTAATTTATAAATCAAATCGGCATAATAACAAAATGGTCATTGAAATTTACAGACGAAAAGAAATATTGAAATTGCAAATAAGTATTTTTTATTTGCATGAAATATAAACCCACACTGCTTCAAATGAACTCGCTGCCACAAATAATTCCGTCGGTTGATGCGTTTGCAAAAAAATATTATTCAATCTTTTTTATCTTTTCTTCATATTGCTTTTGTAAATTTCTTATTGCAGCATCATAACCGGCCTGGTCAGTAAAAGCAGCAGGGTTGTATGCATCGCCGGGCTTATGTTTAGTGTGCATCTCAAACTGGCTGGCATGCGAAGCCAGCCATATATCGAAAGAAATATTTTTCATGACTTTTAAAGTATAAGCATAATCATCAGCTATTGAAGTATAATTTGGGACGGCTGCAAATGAACTATCTGTAACAATGGTAGGCATGTTTGCAATCAACACTTTATAAGATCGCTCCGCATCCGTTACTGTAAGAAAAAAGCTGCTGGAGCCCTTTGTGTGGCCCGGATGATGCAACATCAGCAATTTCATGTTACCCAGTGTAATGGTATCGCCATTATATAGTAATCGATCAGGTGCTACAGGTTTAAAAGTACTCCCCTTGCCACCCAATGCATAATCACTGCAGCCGCCATCTTTCAATACTTCAGCATCCTTTTCATTCACCATAAGTTGTGCACCTGTTTTCTTTTTAATAAAAGCCATTGCTCCTAAATGATCGTAATGCGCCTGTGTGGTTAATAATATTTTGGTATCGGCTAATTTAAAACCCAGTGCTTTGATATTTTTTTTTATTTGTACTGCAGATGAAGCCAGCCCGGTATTGATTAATATATTTCCCTTTGACGTGGTAATAAGGTAACAGGCCAGGTCGCAGGTGCCCACATAATACAGGTTGCCTGCAATGCGGAATGGCTGGTAGACCCTTGTCCATTCCTGAGACCCTGCTTTAGGTTCGTTTACTTTTTGTGCGGCCGCCGTTGCAGCTATTGATACAACAAGCGCAAGACCTATATTTTTTATTGAAAAATTAAACATTTGATGGGGATGAAATGAAATTGAATATTCAAATATATTGGCTTTTTTGGAAGATTGAAAAAAAGGGAAAAGCAATGAAGAGTAGAAATTAAAGAAGGCGTTATAATTTTGAGTTTACATTGAATTGAAGATGTGAGGAAAAATTAAATTTTATTTGATACCACTGGTTTAATAAGCATATCCAGCCAGGAAGATTTATTATACACAGGTTATACTGCTGAAAACCTGCGCCAGTTTCATTCTAATTAATAAACTTTCATTTGTACTTTTGATCATGACAAAAAAATATTTATCAATCGTTTTTCTTTTTGTGGGTTTGCTTTTTGCAGGGGGGTGTACAAAGAAAATTAAACAGCAGCAAGATGAATTGTACAGCCGCCATCTGCAAAGGAAAGTGAAGCTTACCATTATCAGCACCCCAATGCCTGCCAATAAAAGCAGCTTAAATTTATTGCTGTTGAATGACGGGCAGGATATGCAAAAATTACGGGTGAAAGAAATTACAGACAGTTTGTATAAAATGAAATTAATTCAGCCTTTAATTATTGTGGGCATTGATGCAGGCGACAGAACACAAGAATTTGGTGTAAGCGGCCATGCCGATTTTATGAAACGGGGCGATAAGGCCGATAACTATGCTGCATTTATTGAAGATGAATTATATTTTTATGCAAAAAAAAATGTATCCGTAAGAAAATTTAAATCGGTTGCAATAGCGGGCTGCTCATTGGGTGGTTTAAGTGCTTTTGATATTGCCTGGGATAATGCTGATAAGATAGATAAAGTGGGCGTTTTTTCCGGCTCCTTCTGGTGGAGGGATAAAGATGATAAAGC
>JBKJSJ010000176.1:0-14814 GCA_046595965.1 Ferruginibacter sp. | reverse complement strand
CTTTACAAAAGAATTTATAAAGCAGCAAAATGCAAAGATTTTATTTTGATACTTCGGTTTTTGGTGGTGTGTTTGATAAAGAATTTGATGAAGCGACCCTGCAACTTTTTGAAAGAGTTAGATCAGGACAAGTTATTTGTGTATTTTCAGACTTGACCGAAACTGAATTATTGAACGCACCAGAAAATGTCAGAGAACATTTTAAAAATTTGTCGAAGGCAAATATTGAAAGAGTAATTATCACCGACGAAATATTGGCCCTCGCTTTAAAATATGTAGCAGAAAAAGTTGTAGGACCAACAAGTTTTGACGATTGTGTACACATTGCCGCTGCGACAATTTACAAGGTTGACATTTTGGTAAGTTGGAATTTTAAGCATATCGTAAATGTTTATAGAATTCGTGGTTACAACTCTATCAACATTCGTTCAAATTACCCATCATTAGAAATACGTTCACCAAAAGAAATTTTAGAATATGAAGACTAAAACTAAAAAGCCAGTACAAGAAAAAGAGTTTGACACAGTTAAAACTTTTAGAGCCATTAAAGATAAAATATCTTTGGAAATGGCTAATATGAATTTTGAGCAAATCAAAGATTATTTGAAGACGAATAGCGCAAAACTCTACACTAAATAGCACAGCATACAATAAATGTATCCTATGTAAAAGAAGTCAATATCGTAGTATATATTTTCTTCTGAAAGAAAAAGATTTAATATTTTAATAAACCTTTTACCTTAACCAGATTTTTTTGCTGCCATCAGTAGCTGCCGGTATCTGGTCTCTTACCAACGCCTTTAGCCGATAACCAAAACCATTTTTATTTACTTTGCAGCAACCACTCTACTCTTTTTTATACTGTATTCTTTTTGCAGCTTGCGGCTGTTGCGAGGTTTATTGAGGTAGCCGTATAGGTAAAGTTTTTTGCCGCCGCCGGTAGCTGCCGGCGTCTGGTCTCTGACCAACGCCTTTAGTCGATAAGCCGTATAGGTAAAGTTTTAGCAGCACGGTGGGATCACTCGGTGCACGGCTTTCGCCCTTGTGTACAGTATTAGTAAAACTCATTTTGGCTAAATCAAGTTTAACAATAAAAGCATCGATAAGCCTTACAGGATTTTCGGCTGCTACCTGTTCCCGCAGCGTACTGAAAAAAGTTTGATGATGCTCTTGCTATTCACATAGTGTGTATATTTATAAAGGCGATGGGAGTTTTTTTACAAACTGTCGTTGTGCGCCAAAACAAACAAAATGAAACCAATAATAATCTTTCTATTACTCACACTGCCACTCTTCTCATTTTCCCAAAAGACTAATGATTCTATGGCGATAGCTCAATTACTCAAAGATGATTACAGAACCTTAGAAACCTGGAACATTGGGAAGCATGTAGCGAATTGTACAGAAAATTATATCTTAATAGAAAAGGGAGATATATTAAGTCTTGCAGATGAAATAAAATACTTTGAAAAAAATAAGAGTAGAATTATCACTCGAAAAGATACTTTCAATTTCAAATACATTCGGGTAAAAGGAAATACTTCATATTCTGCTTATTATTTAAAATCTGATATCACTGAAAATGGAAATGTAAAAACATTTCATTGGGCTGAAAGTGCAATCTTTAAAAAAATTAAGGGTAAATGGAAAATTGAACTTATACATTCGACAGAGGTAAAATATTAGCATCCGTTTGCTTCAGTCAACATGGAGACTTACCGCTATTGGGCGGATACTATATTCTTTGCGTTATTTCATTACGATACGCTTGGGAAGCTTGGTGCATTGGTTTTTAAGGAGACAGGTTTTGCAGGCTTCTTGTGAAAAACTTCTTTCACATTTATCATTCACCTGGTATAATTTATTGGTACGCTGATAGCTTCTTATTTAGCCTGCCTTCAGAAATAAAGGACGAAGCGTTTTTAAAAATAAGGCTGTCTTATTTTGGCTGCAAAATGTTTTTATAAAAACGATTTTTAAAGTACAGATTACTTTACTGTAATCTGGTGCCCGGTTTTGAATCGTTTCCAGCATTTTTTAAAAGCCTAATATATTTTTGGTGCGCATAAAGTTGTAGTGTTCTTCCAGCGGGCTGAAGAAGCTTTATTGGCGGTTGTTTCCGGTGATGATTTGCATGCCTGCATACTACAAAAACTAACCGCCGTTTGGGCTATTCACATAGTGTTTATATTTCGTGATGGCGGGAGTGGTTTTTTCACAAACACTCGTTGTAAGTCACCCTATTAGCCTCATTACATATCTTAAACTTTCAATAGGTCGACAGCTTTAGGCATGATTATGGCAAGCTGTCTCATTAGAACTATTAAGTGTAATTACAGATTGCTTATTTGTTATTACGTGGCTATCTTTTCGCCATTTTAATATGAATAACACGAATCAAAAACGACAATCATGGCAGATATTAAACATAAATTGGTCATAAAAACTAAACCTGAAATTGTTTACAATGCTATAACTAGCCAGGAAGGACTTTCGGGATGGTGGAGTAAACACACAACAGCAAAACCTGAAATTGGATTTATAAATATATTTGTTTTTGGACAATTCAGAAACGAATTGAAAGTAACCAAGTTAGTTCCCCACAAAATGGTTGAATGGAAATGTATTCAATCAATTGAAGAATGGATAGGCACTTACATTTCGTTTGAATTAGAAGAAAAAGATAAGCATACAATTTTACGCTTCACTCATGGCGGCTGGAAAGCTGTTACAGATACTTTTGCCGGTAGCAATTTTGACTGGGGCCGGTTTATGGTGAGTTTGAAATCATTTTGTGAGACGGGAACCGGAACTCCTTCTTAAGTAATTCACAGATAAAAAAGTAAAATTATGAAAAACACAACAAGCAGTCAGGTGATGACTACTGAGGAAATTGCCGAAAGGTTTAGCGAACTTGCCCAACAAGAAAAATGGTTTGAAATACAAGACGAATTTTTCTCAGACAATGTAAAAAGTATAGAACCGCCCAATTCTCTATATTTTGGCTATGCAGAAGGCAAGGCAGATGTTAGAAAGAAAGGCGAAGAATTTGGAAAAAAAATTGAAACCTTGCATGGTGGTTCAACAACAGAACCAGTAGTAGCCAGAAATCATTTTGCTGTAGGAAGGAAAGTGGACGTTACGGTACAAGGACATGGAAGAATACAAATTGACCAGATAATGTTGTATGAAGTGAAAGACGGACAAATTATATCTGAACAATTCTTCTACTAATACACCTGATTTGATTAGCATATTTCAAAACTTCTTTCACATTATAATTCACCTGGTCTAAATTATTTTAATGCTTATAGCTTCTTATTTAGACTGCCTTCAGAAATAAAGGATGAAGCGTTTTTAAAAATAAGGCTGTCTTATTTTGGCTGCAAATTTTTTTATAAAAGCGATTTTTAAAGTACAGATTACTTTTCTTTAATCTGGAGCCCGGGGTTGAATCGTCCCAGCATTTTTTAAAAGCCCAATATTTTTTTTGTGCGCATAAAGATGTAGTGTTATTCCAACGTGCTGAAGAAGGTTTGATGGCATTTGTTTCCGGGTGATGAATTGCATGCCTGTATATTAACAAAAACCACACACCGTTTGCGCTATTCACATAGTGTGTATATTTGGTGAAAGCGGGAGTGGTTTTTTCACAAACTCTCGTTATACGCAATAATCAAACACTCTAAAGAAGCAAGCCTGTATTGACAAGATTTATAATTTACCAATTGCATTTAATCAAGGTAACAAATCTCTTATTGCTTTATTAACGGAATCTCAGTTCCAGGTTTTTATAAAGAAATAAGCACAAATGAACCGCTATCAAAAGAAATCCGTATAAATATTTAAAATGGCTCATTTAAAATACTTCATTATTGTTTTGGCAACTTCATCTGTATTTCCATCAAAATGATGCCCCCCTGGTAAGATTTCATTAGTGTAATTTTTTAGCTTAATATTTTTTACCGGAAAATCAGTTTCATCACTGCCAAAAAAAGTTATAGTTTTCTGGGATGTTATTTTATTAATTTCGGGAACCACATCCATGCTTCTTTGTTTGTTTCCGCCAAACATATCCGACCAGTGTATTTCAAAATCGGTAGAACCTGAGGGCGATAACAAAAGCACACTCACTATTTTTTTCCTGATAGCATCCGGTAATTTGTTTACAATAAACGGCATTACATCTGCCCCAAAAGAATATCCTGCAAAAATCAGTTGCTGATTTTTCCGGCTATTGAATTGCTTTGCTAAATAGGCAGAAATATCTGTTGCAGTTTGCGCAGGTGTTTTTTTGTTCCAGAAATAAGATTTGGCATTGACGGAACTTACCGCATACCCGGCTTTATTTATTGTTGTACACAAATCTGTTGAAAAATTATTAAACCCGCCATCGCCGGTAATGTAAAGTACAAACGGCTTTTCTTTTGCAGAACTCCATTCTTTTACGGGAAGTATATTTACCTGTGCTGAAGTTACCAAGGCTGAGAATAGGATCAACAGGCTTGAATATATTTTCTTTATCATGGTTTCATTACAGTGTTTAATGCCAACGGCAATTGCAATAGATCAAAATCATTATCATACACCAGGTATTTGTTCTCCCATAATGTTGCATACTTTTCTTTAAACATTCTTAACCCTTTGTAATGGTGAAAACGTTTTATTTTATCTGCTGCCAGTTTAATAATTTGTTCTGCGGTATTATCTGGTTGTATTATACCCGTCATTGGAACCATGCCGAGATTGAGGTATAGTTTTTTATTTTCTCTGCCGTATTCAATCAGTTTAATAATCAGGGCATCCATTGCTGCTCCGGGCGCATCGCTGGTTTTGCGTATCAGGTCATACGTACATTCATCTTCTGCATAATCAGGAATGATGTTTAAAAAGGCACTTATATTTCCGGCTTCATCAGCAAGCGTTATTATATCCTGCTGCTGCATTTCTTTTTGATCAAACATCCCCTGCGAAAAAATATGTTCCTCCTTATCAAATTCTTTTAGCCATTCATCAGATACTATTTTTAGTGCAGATAAAAAAATTTCAGTATGCGGAGCCTTATTAACTGTCACTATATATCCTTTCTTCTCTAAACTATTTAACCCGTTACGTAAGGATTTATTTTCTTTTCCTTGAAGTGAAAAGCTATTAATATCCAATATTGCTTCCTGGCCAATCACTAGCTTTTTCTTTTTTAACTGGTTAAACCACGGCACACTATTTTCATTTACCCGGTAAAAGGCAGGTTTTAAACCCATCTTACGACACAAGCGGTCAAACTCACGTAATACCTCAATTTTATACTCTTCGCCACAAACAGGTTCCTCCAGTACAATGGCAAATCCGCCCGCAATGCGATAAGCAATAAATGCTTCATGTACATCAGAAAAAAAATACAATTTATCTTTCGAAAGTTTAAAATAATCTACCGGCGAATTGCCAAACTGGCTTAATAAAAATCGTGCCTTTTCAAATTGTGTTTCATTGCCTTTATGCAATTTTATAGGCAGCTTAATAAGTGTGAACAGCAAAAACCCCCAGGTTAAAATCCCTGATGTTCTTATGAGCCAGATTAATTCATGACCAAACCTTGTTAACGGGTGTAGTGTGCTATCTTCTACCAGCAGAAAGCTTTTGACTGTATGCAGTAAAGATTGCTGCCAGGTAAAATCAATCCCAAAATGTTTTACATCTATATAATAAAAGCTTATGAAGCCAAACAACGAAAAGGCAGCAAAACTGGTCAGTGCTGTTTTAAAACCCGCCTTCATCCATTTATTGCTGCTGCGGATGCGGTACTGAGAAACGGTGGTAATTAAAACGACAACTGTAATGGCGGCAATGATAGCTTCTTCATAGTCGAGGGCTTTGGTTAAATGCCCAGCTAAAGAAAGAACAGATAAGCTGAGTGCAATGATCCATGCACTGCGTAAACCCCGAAACAAAAAAGCAGCCGTAACAAGCAAAGCTAATCCGGTAAATAAAACTAATAAATTAGAAGCATGAATGGCAGTAAGCGGAATATATTCTATTAGCAAATGCAACCTGTTTCGAAGGGGTGGCGTAACTACGGATATGATATTAATTAACCCGAGAACAAAGCTGAGTAATGCAGGCAAAACCCTGAAAAAAAATTTACGCCCATTCCAGGCAAATGCAATAAGCCCGGCCAGCAAGGGTAGCCAGAATTCAAAAACACGATAGAGTACTGTTATAGATAAAGCCTGTGCAGTATTATAACCAAATTGCTCCAGCACATATACCATTGCTAACTCTACAGCGCCAAGCCCTTTTAAAAAAGGAGAAATCACCATCATTAATACAGCAATAATATATGCTGCGGCCGATGCGCCAACCGAAGCCGGTAAACCAAGGGCAAGCATGGCAATATAAATGTGCATCATGCCGCTTAATTCTACCAGCAATGAAAATGAGACTGCGCCGGAATATTGTTTGAGGTTAACGTTAGCAGCAAACAACTCATTTAATGTAGGGGTAAGGGATGGGAATTTTTTATCTATCCAAATAAAAAAAAATCCTTTTGTTTTTATTGATCTTACAGCTAAAAAAAGTAAAACTATAAAAAGTAAAACAGCCATTAATCCCACCCAGGCATTGTTGAACTTATTACCAGCTAAAACGGTGAAGATAATGATGGGTAAACCTGCGATAAATACAGTGAGCAACCCAGCAAAACCAAACAAACCACTCGCCTGGTGTACCTGCGTTTTTGTAAACCCTAACTTACGGATTTGCGAAGGAGAGTAGGCCAATGAACTCACTGCACCGGCAGGTAAAAAAACACCAATAAAATTGCGTTTAAGAAATAATACAAAAGCATTGTTCCATTTGAGCAAAAGCCCGATGGCTTTAAAACTCATTTTATAAATACCTGCCTGAAAAAAAATATATAAAAATGTTATCCCAAAACCGGTAGTCACCCAAAAAGTATTTGCCCGTTTTATTTGCGGAATAATGGTATGCAACTCATTTCTTTCACTCCTAAAAAAAACAAATGCCAGCAACAGCATCAATACAGTAAGTATTTCTTTCCAGTAAGCTTTTGGAGAAATTGACTTTAACCTGATGCCGGGATTGGTTATTGAATTTTGCATTTATAAAAAGTTACTTTAAGTAAAAAAAGCCCCATACGTACTATTGCATAGGGCTTTGAAGTATATGGGCACAAGGTGATTAACTGTGTTTCTTGTTGGTTTTAAAACGCATGTCTAAAGTGCCATCTTTTTTTACCGGGCCTTTTGCTGCACCTGTGTTTGCAGTAAAGCGCTTATCCGGAGTACCATCTTTTTTTAATGGGGTAACACTATTTTTATTTGCAGTTGCAGCTGGTTTTATAACTGCTACAGTTTTTACTTCCTGTTTAACAGGAGTTGGTTTTGTTGATACTCTTGTTACAGTTGCTGTGGCTGCTGGTGTTTTTACTTTGTTTAAAGCCACCACTTTTGACGGAGTCTTTGCAACGGTTTGTTTTTTTACCACCTGCATTTTTGAAGGCTCCATCTTTTTTACTGCTGGTGCTGTTTGTGCAAAACTGGCAGCACTAAAACCTGTTAAGGCAAGAACTGCAATGATTAATTTTTTCATTTTTGGTTTAATTTTTATTGTTTTTAGAAATTGTTTAAATAATTTATTTCTTTATTTAATTACTCATGTAAATCTACCTTGGTATAATACGCTTTAAAGCAGCCATTCGCCGAATGGGCAAATGTTGTCGGTGAATGAAGATGAAGCTGCTATTTGCTGAATAGAATTATTAAAGTTGAAACCTGCGATGCCGGGGCAGCACAGCAATCTTTACTGGCACAGGCAGCCAACAAAGTTTAATATTGCTACTGATGATGGCTTTAAAAAAAAGTAGTCATTGACTGCTTTTTTTAAATGGAATGAAATGTTCTTTAAGAAATGGCTATTACCTGTTTTACATTACCTGTGCGTTTCAACACCCCCCAGCCCTGGCTTTCGCCTTTAATGGCTCTGCCAATAGATTTGAACAGGATAACATACATTAACTGCCTGTACACAAAACGCTGAGGTATCAGCCATATTAATTTGCTGAACTTTTCTTTTTCAAATGTAAAGGCAATTACACTAACCAATATATCTACCGCCATAAAAATAAGATAATACAATTCTATTTTATGCAGGCTTTCGGGATTGTGCCTGTTGAAGATTAAACTTACTATCAACATTAGATCAGCCAGCGGAGCAAGGATGGGTAACAATATTTGAAAGATAAAAATATTTGGAAGTGCTACCATACCCAAACCTTTATATTTTGGATTAAAACAGGCATCCCTGTTTTTCCAGAAGGCTTGCATAATACCATAACTCCAGCGGAACCGCTGCTTCATAAACTGCTTTAATGTTTCGGGTGCTTCTGTTATTGCAACAGCTTCGGTGCAATTTACCACATGATAACCCATACGCAGCATACGGATAGTAAGGTCGCAATCTTCTGCCAAAGTATCGGTAGTAAAGCCTCCTGCTTTTATAATGGCTTCCTTTTTAAATGCACCAATTGCCCCGGGAACAACAGTAATACCATTGATTAAATCAAAAGCCCTTCTGTCAAAATTTTGAGCGGTAGTGTATTCTATACTCTGCCACCTGGTAAGGATAGTATTTTCATTACCTACTTTTACATTTCCTGCTACTGCACCCACTTCTCCTTTGTTTTTAAGAGGATTTAACATCCGCTTCATGAGTTGCGTTACAGCATCCCTTTTTAATTGTGTATCTGCATCAATACAAATAACATAATCATTTTTTGTCTCGCTGATGCCATAATTTAAAGCTGAGGCTTTGCCGCCGTTTGCTTTACTTAATACTTTTACTTTATCATGTTCACAAAAAGCATCTAATACTTTTTGATAAGTAGCATCTTTTGAACCATCATCAATAAAGATGATATCAAAATAAGGATAGTCTTGTTGCAATAAATTTTCAATGGTTTTTACTGCATTTATTTCTTCGTTATACGCAGGTACAATTATACTTACAGCAGGGGCTTTTACCAATGGTAAATTAAATACCGGCTGCTGAATATTATTCCTTAGCTTTTGCATGAGCGCCATTGCAGCCATAATAGCTATGCGTATAAATCCTAAAATAATGGCCACCCAAAATGCTGCGGTAAGAAAATGCTCCAGCCAATATCCAAAAGTTGCAATGCTGCCATCTAACTGCACCAGGCTGTTATGTACCGGCGGCATTACCACATCTTTTGTAGTGTGCAGTAAAGCTGCTATTGTGGTAAATTGAATACCCTTATTTTTAAAATAATGAATAATACGGGGTAGTGCATCTACCGTTGCCTGGCGGTTGCCACCTGCATCATGAAATAAAATAATTCCCTTTTCAGGATTAGCTTCATACTGCTTAATTGTTCTTTCATAAATACTATCAGCGGTTACCCCTTCTTCCCAATCGTTAGGGTCAATACTTTCGCCAACGGTGTAATAATTTTTTTCTTTACTTAATGAAACAGGTTTTAACTCAGCTTCTGTGGTAGGTTCGGCATCGGCGTTGTAAGGGGCCCTGAACAAGACAGTACTTCTTCCGGTTATGGCTTCTATAAGCAACCTTGTACTTTCCATTTCTGTTGATGCCCTTTCTGTACTTACTGCGGCAATATTTGGATGTGTAAATGTGTGGTTGCCTATTTCGTGCCCTTCGTTAAAAATTCTTTTCAGCAATGGTAAATTATTTTCTGCTTCCATACCCACTACAAAAAAAGCAGCAGGCACTTTTTCGTTTTTTAGAATGTCTAATATCTGCGGAGTATATTCCGGGTCGGGGCCATCATCAAATGTTAAGATTACCTGGTTGTGTACATTACCATACTTTTGTATTACATATTTTGTTGGCAGTTGCACATATTGCTGATCGGTTATCATTCCTTCTACACTGTCCACTTCAAAACTTATTATACCGGGCTCAGGTTTTGTTAATACATTCAGTACTTCGCCATCCCCAATATAATCTGGTTTTTCAACAGAAGCCATTACATTTTTTAATAAAGAAAAATCAACAGGTTGTTTTTGCAGGCTTTCATCCGTAAGACTGCGGTTGTAAAATGACCATAGCCGCTCGTCTTCACTTCCCAACCTCCATAATGCTGTACCTGCAGTTCCGTATTCATCAGCAAATCGAATTGTATTAAAGTTGGTGGCAGCATCTGCAAAGTATACAATATGTTTTACGCTGTTTGCATCGGTATAGCTGTAATTATTGTTGTAGGTATCATTATTAAAAACTATTGGGGCGTTAAATTGTTTTGCCAATGCTAACGCCTGTTGATAAGTAACAGTTACAGCTTCACTACCCTTACTCCAATCGTACCCATAACCTGCAAAGCAAAGAATTAATTTTTCTGATGGCACTTCTTTAGCCGTTTCATCCAGCACTTTTTCTATCCATTGCTGGCTGCTGATGGCGCCAGGTACACTGCTGGTGTAATGTTCATCATACGCCATCAGAAACATGTAATCATTGTATGTAGCTAAAGCAGTTACATTAAAATCATCATTATCAGGCATTATATCCTGTGTAACTAAAAAGCCCTGCGGATGTAATTTTTCGTACAACTCTTTTTGAAAGGCAATGATGAGTTCATCTCCTTTTTCTTTAAATTCTTCAAAATCTATATTTATACCCTGTAACTGGTATAGCTTCAGATACTTTACAATATCATTTATCAGCTTTTCTTTTTTTGCAGGATTGTTAAGTATGCGGTGAATGATCGTTCCATCGAATTCGCCTGCTCCCAATTTTACATTTATATTATTGATAAGTGGAACAATTTTTACGTTGTTCTTTTTCATTAATGCCAGTGCATTCATATCAATATCGGGGCGCAGTGTATCAGTTACCGGATCAATAAAAAACCATTCGGGCACAACCATATTCAGTTTATCAATATTTTTTTGCAGGGAGAAAAAAGATTGGGGATCCCAATCTACATAGAACGCTGCCCTTACCTGCTGGCTATTAACCAATGGTTTACTATTTTTTAAACTATCTATTTTTTCTTTAGCGTTTAAAAAATTACTAAAGCTTTTGTATTTCTTTAATTCTTTTTCATTAAGCCCTGCTGGTGTAACCGGATTGGTAAGCCGGTGCAATGAATCGCTTTCCTTACTTAATATGGGTAAGCCCGGCTGTATGCCTCTTGCCAACGTAATAACAACAATTGGTATCATTAATACAACCGCAAACAAAATAAAACGGCTTGTCCATTTAAAGCTTTGCCACCGCCATTTGTTATTTGTTTGAAATATTTGTTTTGAATTGCTCATTAGAAATTAGTTTTATAATGGGGGGTTTCATGAAAAGGGTTTGACCTTTTTATTTTATATTTCAAATCTATTTCAGTTTGGTTGGAGACAAGACAAGAAGTAGGCAGGCGGGCAAAAGCTGTCGTTGAAAAGAGCAGTTGTCTAATCCAATGATGCTTCATCTTTTAAAAGCTGCGTCATCAGGCTCATAAACTTTTTCAGTTGTTCAAAATCAGCCACAACCTGTTGATCATTTCCGGAATACAAATCAGTTTGGATGTTTTCAATTTTAGCATTGGCCATTTCCAATACTTTTAATGAATGCCCCACTTTAGCCTTAATTGTTTGTTCATCCCTGTAATGTGTTTCGAGCGATGAAAAATTATTAACCCCAATACCAATAAATACAGAGGCGATACCTGAGATGGCTATTTCCAGAGCATTATTAGCAGTAAGAAAAGTAAGAAAAATTATTCCTGTACCAATAATAATAAACTGATAAACACGGGGATGGAAGAAGGTTTGCCAAAAATGGCGAAAATATTTTTTCAGCATCTATTATACTTTACTAATTGTATAATTTTTAAAATTAATACTGGGTAAACCGCCAATAAATTTTAATCGTTCAAAAGGCAAAAGCAATAGTTAAAAAAGCAACCATTAAAACGAAGCGTAAAACAGTTTCGCTTCATCAATAGCTACATTTAATATTGATTTGATAGATTCCAGTTGCTGCAGAAATATTTTTTCTGTAAGGTTTTCATATTCTACTGTATCCAAGTGCGGTTGCAGTATTTCGTTAAGCCCCATTACCGATACGGTGGTTTTCATATTATGTGCCAATTGCCGTAAAGTTGTAATATCATTTTGTTGCCATGCTTTTTCCAATGCGGCCAAATCTTCTGGTATTGCTTCAATAAATTGCTGGGTTACTGTTTTTTCATATTCAATATTACCGGCACTTACATCCTTCATGTATGCAAGATTAATATATTGATAAGCGTTATTGTAAGTATTTAAAGTAGTTTTCATTTGTCTTTTATCGGTTGTGTTTATTTTTGTAAACCGGGAAATCAAATTATACAATTGTTCTTCCCGGATAGGTTTGGAAACATATTCATTCATGCCATAACTTAAACATTTTTCTCTTTCCCCTGCAAAGGCATGTGCCGTCATTGCAATAATGGGTATGTCAGATTTTAGTGTATGCCTTACTTGCTGGCATGCCGTATAACCATCCATTTCGGGCATCTGTATATCCATTAGTATAAGGCTGTATTTATTTGGAGTCAATAGTAATTTATCAATGGCTTCTTTACCATTGTTTACCATATCAAATGCCAGGTTCCAGCTTTTAAATAAATGCTTAATGAGGCTTTGGTTTATTTCATTATCCTCTGCAACCAAAATACATACTGTTTCAAAATTATTTATATTAACAAAAGTGGGTGTTTCTAAATAATTGTGCTTTACTTCTTGTGCTGCAATTTTATAAGGAATGCTAATGTGAAAACGGGTTCCTTTGCCGGGTTCACTTTCTGTAGAGATAGTCCCTTTTTGAAGCAGCACCAAATCTTTTACAATGGAAAGCCCAAGCCCGGTACCTCCAAATTTGCGGGTAACGGCATCGTCTGCCTGTTGAAAGCGTTCAAATATGGAGCTTAGTTTTTCTTTCTCAATGCCTATTCCAGTGTCGGTTATTACAATGCCGGTGTTGACGATATTATTTTTTTCGCCTTCATTATTAATTTCAATGGTTATACTTCCTGTTTGCGTAAATTTCAACGCATTGCCAATAAGGTTTACCAAAATCTGTGTTAGCCTTGTTGCATCTCCCTCTAATGTATCAGGCAATGAATCGTTCACAATGATGGAAAGCAGCAATTGCTTTTCAGTTGCTTTTACTTTAAACATAGTTTCTACAGAATGTACTAAACCACGGATGCTAAATGGGGTGGCTTCAATACGCATCATTCCTGCTTCAATCTTTGATAAATCAAGAATATCGTTAATAATCGTTAATAAACTTTCGCTGGATTTTTGAATAGTCTGTACATATTCTTTTGATGCTTCATCCAGATTTTTTCTTTGCAGCAGGTTTGTAAAGCCGAGTATGGCATTCATAGGCGTTCGTATTTCATGACTCATGTTGGCCATAAAATTTTCTTTTACCTGTGCAGTTTGTTTTACTTTTTTCTCCGAAATATTCAGGTCGGTTATTAATTGAATCTGGCGGCGGATAGTATTAATAATATACCAGAATAAAGAGGCGGCACTAATTAATACCAACGAAGTTAATATAGTGCTAAACCGCAATGCTTTTGCACCGCTGTTATCAATAGAGGTAGTAACATTTTCTAATAATCTTTTTCTGGTACTCTCAATTTTTTTAATATTTGATAAAATAGAATCTGTTAGCCGCTTTCCTTTTTGAGATGCTATTAAATTTTCTGCTGCCGTTTTTCCGGCAATATTAAATGAGTCTAATATCTGGTGGCTGAATTTTAATTTTTCATGCACCAGGTAATCTAAAGTATCAATGTATTTAACTGAATTGTCATCATCCGAAATTTTCTGTAACAGTTCAAGGTCTGTTTCTATTTGCCGAATCTGTGTTTCTAATCCTTCAATATGAGAAGTATCTTTTGTGGTAACTGTACCCCGTATTTTACTTTCTATAGTAAGAATATCTTTCTCCAAATCCTTTAACTCACTATTAACCCTAAATTCATTCAGTAGTTTTTCATTTCCGGTAATGAGGGTATTGATATTTTTTGAAGAATTATATTGGATATAAATAAGTAACAGTGTGCCGAAGACAAATGCTGCCAATATGTAGTAAACAAGTTTTTTTGCAGTCATAACATATAGAATACTGCTAATTTAAGCTAAAATTAGTTGTTGCTGTTTGTAGGTGGGAGTTTGGTATATAAATGAAGAAAAAATACGAGAAATGAAATAGATAAAACTATGCCTGCAAGCAGTAAAAACAATGTGCTGTAGGCTGTTCCATTGTCTAATAAATTTAGAAATAAAAAGGACAGTATTATCAATAACATGGTATCAGTAAAAAATAATATGGTATAAACAATTTTCATTTTTTAAATTTTTTGAGAGAGGCCCGGGTAGAAATCGGAGCCGTTTTACCAAAACTAACTGCTTAATAAAAAGAAATTATGAAGTCTGTTTAATTTCATTTACAACGTAAAGCTACAATAGCAATGAAAAAGTCTGCAGCTGCAATCGTTCAGTGGGCATTTAATGTCGGTGAAATACTTTTCGTATGTTGAGTTTTCTGCATATGGAAAACTCTTTGAGTACTAAAGTATCAATGGAATAGCAGGATAATGCATATAAAGAGGCAGGGTAGGAAATGCTAATATTCAAAAACTAAAATGAATCGTCTGGGTTATAGGATATTCATTTTTTTATTAAGTGCTGCCCTGTAAGCATCTGCTACTGGCACAGGTTTGCCATTAATAACTAAAGCGCCATCCTGAATGGTATCAATCCT
>JBKJSJ010000082.1:0-5540 GCA_046595965.1 Ferruginibacter sp. | reverse complement strand
CTTCCGGTTTTGACTCTATACATACATTAGAACTTGAGCAAATGAACCAAACAGGAGACAGTATTATTGTAGCTAAAGCAGATGCAGTAGACCGGATTGTAATAACTAAAGATGCAGGTTTTTTAGATGGTTATCTTTTATATGGAACACCTGCAGGCTACTGCTGGTAAAAACTGGTAACATTCCAAACTGTGATTTACTTAAACTATTTGAGACTAACTTAAAAATTCTTCAATCAGCATTTAGTGAATATAGCTTTGTTGAGTTTACAAGAACAGAAATAATAACGCACAAGTAGATGCTTCTGAATGTTTATAATGCCAAGGCATTAAAATATAATGTCAAAATCACCAACTCTTTTTCAGTACATTACTATTAATAATATCTTTTAGATATACTCATTTTGTATCCAATTAAAATAAAGATTTAAAATACGAGAATCATT
This sequence comes from Ferruginibacter sp., assembly GCA_046595965.1. Taxonomy (GTDB): domain Bacteria; phylum Bacteroidota; class Bacteroidia; order Chitinophagales; family Chitinophagaceae; genus Ferruginibacter. The sequence goes on along the minus strand of JBKJSJ010000082.1, from coordinate 5,095 downwards.
CTTTTTTCTCCACCGGAGCAACCTTTATATCAGAAAATAAAGATGCGGCAAAAATAATAATCGAACAAGCCACTAACAGAAAAATACCTGCCTTTTTTTCGGGGCAATAAGCATTGTAGCAGGAGCTGTATAAAATGTATGTTTTAATAGAGTAAGCCAGCAATGTACCAGCTACAAAAAGCAATACCCTTTGTGCCCATACCTTTTTAACAATTAGGAGTGCAAAGGATACCAGGCAAAAAAATACAATAAATTTACCGGGCTTTCCATAAGCATCTTTCTCAGAGAAAAAACCTGTGAAATTCTTTTGTAAATCGGCATGATATGTCCAGGGCATAAAACAAACTGCTATTAACAAAACGCAGGCACTCATCCCTATCCATTTACTGTATTTCATATACTAAAAATATTAAGGGCCTGTAAGAAAATCTTACAGGCCCGTTTTTTTTGAGAGGTCCCGAGCGGATTCGAACCGCTGTAGAAGCTTTTGCAGAGCTTTGCCTAGCCACTCGGCCACAGGACCAGAAACCAATTTTTAAATTGGTAGGCAAAAATAGGGGAATTTTATTTTAGAAATTGTAATTAGTATGTACGAAATTCGACTTTCAAAAAAAATATTTTTATGGGCAGTATAGCAGCATCAGAATTAATAATAAATGATCGTGGAGCCCTTTATCATGTAAACTGCAGGCCAGAAGAAATTGCTACCAATATTATAACCGTGGGCGATCCGGATCGTGTAAAGGAAGTGAGCAAATATTTTGACAGGATTGAATTTAAAAACCAGCACCGGGAATTTGTAACGCATACTGGCTATATAGGCAAAAAAAGAATTTCTGTAACCAGCACGGGCATTGGCCCCGATAACATTGATATTGTGATGAACGAACTGGATGCACTGGTAAATATAGATTTGGAAACAAGAACCATCAAAGAAAAATTGACCTCGTTAAATATAATAAGAGTAGGCACTTGTGGTTCTTTGCAAAAAGAAATACAAGTAGATAGTTTTGTAGCCAGTACCCATGGCCTTGGCTTGGATAACCTGATGAATTTTTACCTGCAGCAAAACAACGAAGAAGAAAAACAATTGCTACATGCATTTAATACCCATACACAACTGCACCAGGGTATCACTGCTCCCTACATTACCGGGGCAGGCGTTAGATTATTAAAAGAATTTGTAAACGGATTTCACCAGGGCATTACGGTTACCTGCCCGGGCTTTTACGGTCCGCAGGGGCGTGTGCTGCGCATGGGATTAAAACAACCCGAACTGATAGACAGGTTGACTACTTTTAATTTTGGACAGCACCGCATCAGTAATTTTGAAATGGAAACATCCGCCATTTATGGTATGGGCAAAGTGCTGGGCCATCATTGTTTATCTTTAAGTGCTGTTGTAGCCAACCGCATCACAAAAGAATTTAGCAAAGATGGCGGTGCGGCTGTAGAAAATCTTATTAAAAAAACTCTGGAGATTGCAGAAGCAAATATTGGAAACGAATAGAAGTATCTTGTGGTGCTTTTTGCTAACAGCTTTATTAATATTAAATAAGATAAAAATAAACCCCACTAACCAGTAGTTGTATGAATATTATATTTTATAAATACCAGGGAACCGGCAATGACTTTATTATCCTGGATAACAGGACGCATCTTTATGATTTGCTTACACCAAAACAGGTAAAACATTTATGCGACAGAAGATTTGGCATTGGTGGCGATGGCCTGATGCTGCTCAATCTAAAAGATAAATACGATTTTGAAATGGTTTATTACAATGCAGATGGAAACCCAAGCAGCATGTGTGGCAACGGGGGAAGATGCCTTGTAAAGTTTGCCAACCACATGGGCCTGCATAAATACAGTTATAAATTTATTGCATCAGATGGAGAACATGAAGCAGAGTTAGATAAAAATAATGAAATACGTCTTAAAATGAAAGATGTAGAAACCGTAGATGAACATTCTAATTATGCAATATTAGATACCGGCTCGCCCCACTATGTAAAATTTGCTAATGATGTGTATAATATCGATGTAGTAGAATCTGGAAAATTAATCCGCTACAGCTCACATTTTGTTAATGAAGGAATTAATGTAGATTTTGTAGAAAGCACGGGAGAAGACAGTATTTTTGTGCGCACTTATGAACGGGGTGTAGAAGATGAAACCCTGAGCTGTGGCACGGGTGTTACGGCGGCAGCACTTTTAAGCGCACACAACGAAAGAGGCTTTAACCGGGTGGAAGTAAAAACGCCCGGTGGCCACCTGAGCGTAGAGTATAATAAAATTGGCGATAACCAGTTTACAGATATCTGGTTGTGCGGCCCGGCAACATTTGTTTACAAAGGAGAATTAGAATTACACACATGATTAACTCATTTAATATTGAAGAACATAAAACCATTGCGGTAGATAAGCCCGCATCCGGTACCTGGGTAAATGTATTGCCGCCTTTAAAACAGGAAGAGTTTTCGGAGCTTAGCCGGGAATTAAATATTCCGCTGGATTTTTTAAAGGATTCCCTTGATATTGATGAAAGAAGCAGGTACGAAACTGAAGACGGTGTAAAATTTATCGTTATTAAAACGCCTACCGAAAATAATTCGTTTAATGAAAGCGATGCTTATTATGTGACCATTCCTATCTGTATTATCCTTACCGAAAAACAGATTGTAACTGTAAACTCTTTTGAGAACGAAGCAATTAAAAAATTTCTGAACAGTTTTCAAAACCGGCGGCCCGATAAAATGAATATGATGGCCCTTAAAATATTTGAAAAAATTACAACCAATTTTCAGGATCACCTAAAAGAGATAAACCAGCGGCGCAATGCCCTTGAGCAACGCTTATATGCTTCTAACAGAAATGAAGAACTGCTGCAACTAATGCGCATACAAAAAAGCCTGGTTTACTTTGTTACTGCGCTGCGCAGCAATGAACTGCTGATGATGAAAATAGCCCGTACTAATTTCCTGGGCTTAAATGAAGAAGAAAAAGATTTCTTAGACGATCTTGTCATTGAAGCATCTCAGGCATTGGAAACTGCACAAACCTATACCAATATACTCGTAAGCACTATGGATGCTTATGCAAGCATCATAAGTAACAACCAAAACGTAGTGCTTAAAAGACTGAGTACACTTACTATCTTTTTAAGCATCCCGGTTTTAATTGCAAGTATATATGGCATGAACGTGCCCCTACCCTTTCAAAATTCTACGCATGCATTCTGGATTCCTTCCTTAATTTCTCTCATCATCCTGGGCTATGCTATTTATTATTATTTCCGTACTGCTAAAAAATAAGCAATGTTCAACATTAGGGTGTATGGCATTTTAATAAACGAACAAAAGCAGGTACTGGTAAGCGATGAATATATAAGAGGGAATTATTACACTAAATTCTGTGGTGGTGGTTTGGAAAAAGGCGAAGGAACCATAGATTGCCTGAAGCGGGAATTTATGGAAGAGATGAATTTGCCCGTAAAAATTATTGAACATTTTTATACCACCGATTTTTATCAGCAAAGTGCTTTTAATCCTGCACATCAAATCATTTCAATTTATTATCTTGTACAACCGCTGGCAGCTATTTCGGTTCCGCTCCGCAGTGCTGCATTTCAGTTTGATGAACAACAATTAAAAGTGTATGAGGCTACCGGCGAAACTGAAACCTTTAGATGGATAGACTGGGAACTGTTTTCTGAACATTCAGTAAGCTTACCCATTGATAAATTTGTAGCCCGGTTAATTAAAGAAAAATCTAAATGATGCAAGATTTTTTTACCAATGAACTAATCTTAGAAAATGAATGGGCCAGGCTGGAACCCTTAGAAGAAAAACATTTTGATCTGCTTTGGCCCATAGCAGCACAAAAAGCACTTTGGCAATTTACTTCTGTAAAAGTGAATAGTGAAGATGATTTAAAAAAATATTTTTTTCAGGCATTATCAGAAAGAAAAAATGCACTATCCTACCCCTTTGCCATTTTTGATAAAAAACAAAATAAATATGCAGAAAGTACCCGGTTTGGAAATATAAGTTTTGAACACAAACGCCTGGAAATTGGGTGGACCTGGTATCACCCGCAATTGCAAGGAACAGGATTAAACAGGGCCTGTAAATTTTTATTGCTGAGTTATGGTTTTGAAAACATGGGTCTCCTTCGAATAAAATTAAAAACAGCAATAACAAATGAAAAATCGCAGTTGGCCATTTCTAAAATTGGCGCAACCAAAGAAGGTATTTTAAGAAAGCACATGATCAATGAAGATGTTACCAGCAGGGATTCTGTGCTGTCTAGTATCATCAATGATGAGTGGCCGGAAATAAGGCAAAGTATATTTAAAGCATTTTAATTCTTACTTTTTCACAACATAAAATTTACCAGGATGCATTCATACAAAAGAACAATGCTTTTAGCATTTCTTATCCTTAGCGCATTTTTTATTTCCTGCAGCCAGGCAGATACAAAACAAGTTTCTACTACAAACAACTATTTTATCAAGCCCGATTCAGGTGTGCAAACAGGCGGCATTAAAATTGTTTCCATTGTTACGCCCAAAGGAAAATTTAATGTGTGGACCAAACGTTTTGGCAATAATCCAAAAATAAAATTACTCTTACTAAATGGTGGCCCTGGTGCTACGCATGAATATTTTGAATGCATGGAAAGTTTTTTACCGGCAGAAGGAATAGAATTTATTTATTACGACCAGTTAGGCTGTGGCAATTCCGATAATCCAAAAGATACTTCTATGTGGGATCTTGCACGTTATGTAGAAGAAGTAGAACAGGTGCGGCAGGCTTTAAACCTGGATAAAAATAATTTTTATTTACTCGGCCATTCCTGGGGCGGTATTCTTTCTATGCAGTATGCATTAAAATACCAGGACAATTTAAAAGGATTGATCATCAGCAATATGATGAGCAGTTGCCCGGATTATGGAAAATATGCACAAGAAGTTTTGTCCAAACAGTTAGATCCTAAAATATTGGATACCCTCCGGCAGATTGAGGCAAGAGGAGATTTTAAAAATCCAAAATACATGGAGTTGCTACTGCCAAATTTTTATGCAAAACATATT
>JBKJSJ010000062.1:0-7087 GCA_046595965.1 Ferruginibacter sp. | reverse complement strand
AGCTACCTATAAACGGATGGGTGATTTTTTAAAGAAAAAATGCAAGGGTTATTACGGATATATTTTTACGGGCAATCTTGAACTGGGAAAAAAGATTGGCCTTAAACCCAAACGCCGTATAGAATTTTATACCAGTAAAATAGACTGCAGGTTGTTTGAATATGAATTGTATGCTGGCAGCAGGGAAACTCCACAATAATGCCGGGGAATGCAATTAAAATTATGACACGGGCTTGTAAACCGTTAAAACGTTTACAACCCTATGCAACACAAACAGCCTCAATTTAAAATGCATTTTACCGGTTTAAGACACCTAAAAAAGCTTTAAAATTTGTATATTTGACTATGGAAAATTCTCCTGAATTAAAAGCACTCATACGAAAAAATGCACACTTATTCTGGTATTCAAAAGATAGTGAAAAAGAAAATTTACCCCTGCCTGTGGTGGTTGAGTTTTTTTTAAATTATGCGGATGAGTATAGTATAAAAGAACTTTTTAAAATTGAAGGATACAAAAAAGTAAAAGATATTTTTTTGAGACAGTTAAATACTTCTGAACGGGTAGCCAATAATTACAACGTGCTATCTAAAAATTATTTTAAACTTTACTTTGCTAAATATGCATGATGAAATATTTAGTGCCAGTCAACTGGAGCTGCTTGCTTTTATTAAAAAATAAAAAAAATTATTTTTTAGTAGGAGGTACAGCTATAGCATTACATATTGGTCACAGAAGTTCTATTGATTTTGATCTATTTACTTTTGGCAAAATAAACAGTACGGGTATAAAAAAACAAATTGCTGATTCTGGTTTTACATCTACTATAATCTTTTCTTTACCAGACCAGGCTCATTTTATTTTAAACGAAGTAAAAATTACCTTTTTTGAATTTCCTTTTGCAATTGAATCTTTGTGTGATTATAAAGACTATTGCAAAATCCCAGATTTGCTTACACTTTCGGCAATGAAAGCATTTGCATTGGGTGGACGTGGCAAATGGAAAGATTATGTGGATCTGTATTTTATTTTAAAAGATTATTATTCTGCAAAAGAAATATGCGATAAAGCCAAAACTTTATTTAAAGATGTTTTTAATCCTATACTTTTTAAAAAGCAATTAAGTTATTTTGAAGACATTAACTATTCCGAACAAGTAGAGTTTATGCCGGGTTTTGAAGTGCCTGACGAAGAAGTAAAGGCTTTTCTAACCGATGCTGCGTTAACTGGTTTTTAAATTTAAATGCATGAAAATGATCTATTGCTTCTTTAATATTAGCATTCCCCAATTTGAGTAATAAGCACCCGTATAAGCTGTAATCATTTTTATTTTATGCCATGCATTATTTACACTTATAACAAAGGCATGTTATTTGAACATTGTGAGATTAAATTTAATCACTTAAACAACTTAACAATGTTACACAAACAAAATTTATTGAAGCAATTTGGCGCAGCCGTTGTTTTATTAAGCATTACTGCTATTAGTTGCACCAACAATGATACAACAGACAGCACCGGAACCACAGAAACTACTACCAGTACAAATATGATGGATACTTCTGCTACTGCCAACAATATGATGAGCGATACCAGCATGATGACCACTGCTACCATGCCTGCAATGGATACCATGAAAATGGTAAAACCCAATCCTGCTAAAAAAGGCATGAAAGGAAAAGTTGTAATTAATGCTCCGGCAAAAACAACCGGCACCATGGAAGCCGATAATATGGGTGTGTACACAAATGTAGAATACATCCCTTCGTTTCCCGGAGGCAACAAAGGATTGCAGACTTACTTTGATAAAAATATTCAATACCCTGACGATGCCAGTAATGAAGGAGTGGAAGGCGTGGTAAACGTTTCTTTTGTAGTAGATGAAAACGGGAAATTAATCGCATTAAATACAGTTGGTCAAAAGCTGGGCTATGGCCTGGAAGAAGAAGCCCTGAGAGTAATTGGTAAAATGCCTACCTGGAGCCCCGGGAAATTAAAAGGCATTAACGTAAAAACAAAATATACTTTGCCAGTAAGGTTTGAATTGTATTAATTTTTTGATCTTGTAGAAATAAAAATAAAAGGGAAGCAACTGCTTCCCTTTTATTTTTATTAAATTTTATATTCCAGAAAAATAAAAAAACATTCTCTGTTATAAACAGATTTTCTACATTCCCATTTTCTTTTTCAAATTCTCATCAATAGCATCTAAAAATTCTTCGGTGTATAAATAATGTTCTTCATGATTTACTTTATTGCCATGAATACACACTGCTAAGTCCTTGGTCATTTTTCCACTTTCTACTGTTTCTATACAAACAGTTTCCAGGGCATTACAAAAATTAATGAGTGGTTGGTTGCTGTCTAATTTACCCCTAAAGGCAAGGCCTCTTGTCCAGGCAAAGATAGATGCAATGGGATTGGTGGAAGTAGGTCTGCCTTTTTGATGCTCTCTAAAATGACGGGTAACTGTGCCATGTGCTGCTTCGGCTTCCATGGTATTTCCATCGGGAGTAACTAATACAGAAGTCATCAAACCCAGGCTACCAAAGCCCTGTGCTACGGTATCGCTCTGCACATCGCCATCGTAGTTTTTGCAGGCCCATACAAAGTTGCCATTCCATTTAAGAGCACTGGCCACCATATCATCAATCAGGCGATGTTCATAAGTAATGCCTGCTGCATCATATTGAGCTTTAAATTCTTTTTGATATACTTCTTCAAAAATATCTTTAAACCTGCCATCGTATTTTTTTAGTATCGTATTTTTTGTAGAAAGATACAAAGGCCATTTTTTACTCAGGGCCATATTAAAACAACTGCGGGCAAAACCATAAATACTTTCATCGGTATTGTACATGGCCATGGCCACACCATCCCCTTTGTAATTGTAAACTTCAAAAACCTGGGCTTCGCCACCGTCCTCTGGTGTAAAAGTCATAGTGAGTTTTCCTTTTCCTTTTATAACGGTATCGGTTGCCCGGTACTGATCGCCAAAAGCATGACGGCCTACAATGATGGGTGCCGTCCAGTTGGTAACTAGGCGTGGTACATTCTGCATTACGATGGGTTCTCTAAAAACAGTTCCATCCAGGATATTTCTTATTGTGCCATTGGGGCTCTTCCACATTTGTTTAAGATTAAATTCTTTAACCCTGTCTTCGTCAGGCGTAATGGTGGCGCATTTAATACCCACACCGCAGGCCTTAATGGCATTGGCGGCATCAATGGTTACCTGGTCGTTGGTTTCATCCCTGTACTCCATTCCCAAATCATAATATTGAATGGGAACATCCAGGTAGGGAAGTATTAATTTGTCCTTAATAAATTTCCAGATAATGCGGGTCATTTCATCGCCGTCTAATTCTACAACCGGGTTGGCTACTTTTATTTTACTCATACGTAATTAATTAGTGGGCAAAAGTACGATAATCTCATTTTATTTACTTCACAAAACAACCCTACTGCCGGTAATAATTTATTAATAAAAAACAGGATTGTTTTTTATTATATTTATCTCCCAAAAATTTATTCATTTTAAAAAAATAAAATTATGACAACACAGGAAGTAGCCAACCGATTTATGGAATTATCTAAAGAAGGTAAATTTGATGTAATACAGGATGAGCTTTATGGTGCAGACTGCGAAAGTATAGAGCCAGCCCATGCTATGAGTGCAGGTCTAACAGCTGCAAAAGGCATAGAAGCTATTAAGGAAAAAGGAAAAAAGTTTAACGAGTCTGTTGAAGAAATGCATGGCGGTTACACCGGCGATCCAATAGTAGCAGGCAATCATTTTGCTGTGGCAATGGGTATGGATGCTACCATGAAAGGTGTCGGTAGAGTAGCAATGGATGAAATAGCCGTGTATGAAGTAAAGGACGGTAAAATAATAAAAGAGCAGTTTTTCTTTTAAACAAATTTTTTTAATTGTAAAAGGAGGGTATAAATATTTGGTGCCAAATGTTTATACCCTCCTTTTGTGTAATGATCGTTGTTATTTAAAAAAATAAATTTTCAATCTTAAAAAACCTTAAACCTCTTGAACCTCTTCCCCCGTCACAAATTTTTTATAAGCTCATCTGCAAATTCACTGGTCTTTAGCAGCGTTGCATCTTTCATCAAATTATAAAAATCTATCGTTACTGTTTTATTGCGGATGGTTTTGCCTACAGCATTCGTAATCATTTCTGCAGCATCCCGCCAGCCCATATATTCCAGCATCATTACACCGCTTAATATGATAGAAGAAGGATTCATAGAATTGGTATTGGCAAACCTGGGGGCCGTACCATGCGTGGCTTCAAACACAGCATGACCGGTAAGGTAATTAATGTTAGCACCCGGCGCAATACCTATGCCGCCTACCTGTGCAGCCAGTGCATCACTGATATAATCGCCATTTAAATTAAGGGTGGCTATCACCGAATAATCCTGTGGAGCCAGCAAAGCCTGCTGCAAAAAATTATCGGCAATGGCATCTTTAATAATTATTTTTCCGCCAATGGCAGAAATTTTCATTTCTTCATTAGCCACCGCTTCGCCACTATCTTTTTTTGTTTTTTCCCATTGCTGCCAGGTGTAAACGTAGCCGCCAAATTCTCTTTCGGCCAGTTCGTATCCCCATTGTTTAAAAGCACCTTCAGTAAACTTCATAATGTTTCCTTTGTGCACAATAGTTACACTCGGAAGTTTGTGGTCTATCGCATGTTTTATGGCCGAGCGTATCAGTCTTTCGCTTCCATCTTTGCTCACAGGTTTAATGCCCAAAGAAGTGGTTTCAGGAAAACGAAATGCTTTTACACCCATTTCATCTACCAAAAAATTTAATAATTTTTTTGCTTCTGCAGTGCCGGTCATAAATTCTATACCGGCATAAATATCTTCGGTGTTTTCTCTAAAGATGGTCATGTTCACTTTTTCGGGCTGCCACATAGGAGAGGGTGTGCCTTCAAAATATTTTACCGGGCGCAGGCAAACGTATAAATCAAGTTCCTGCCGCAGTGCCACGTTAAGGCTACGTATGCCGCCACCAACGGGTGTTGTAAGCGGCCCCTTAATGCTTAGTAAATATTCTTTAAAAGCATTCATGGTAGTTTCGGGCATCCATTCGCCGGTATTATTAAATGCTTCTTCACCCGCCAATACTTTTTTCCATTCTATTTTTTTTTCTCCACTGTATGCTTTAGCAATGGCCGCATCAAATACCCTTACTGCTGCCTTCCAGATATCCGGGCCAATGCCATCGCCTTCAATAAATGGGATGGTAGGGTGGTTTGGAACATTCAGTTTGCCATCGGCACCCATTGAAATTTTTTCTGCCATATATTATTTTTTTATGAGCCGGGCCTAAGAAGCAATGTGCAGCTTCATTGGCGTCGCACTCTTGTACAATTTATTTTTATTGAGCTTTTTTTGAGTAGTATTACGGATATCCTTAACCTTTATTTATTCCGGGCAAAAGTACGAACTTGTAAATTTAGTTTTACTCAGGGAATATCTAATGGAGGGCTTTTTTAAAAAACCGGGATGAAAAAAATTACATCATGGAAGGAATAAATTTTTTTCTCTCCTGCATTCCGGTAAATGGTTTTTTTTTGATATTTAAAAATTTATTGTGCAGTTTATCCATTCTCTATCAAATTTAACCTGTTCATATTTTTTATAAAAATTTATTGCCGGTTCATTCCAGTCTAGCACCTGCCACATCATGCCGCTGTAATTTTTTTCTTTAGCTTCTTCTATTAGTTTATTTAATAATAATTTACCCAATCCCTTTCCTCTCATTTTTTCTGTAACCAATATATCTTCCAGGTACATGCGCTGCCCTTTCCAGGTGCTGTAGCGTACATACCAGAGTGCAAATCCTTCTACTTTTCCATCTGCTTCTGCCACAAAACTATGCCATACCCGATTTTCTCCAAAGCCACTCTCAGTAAAATGATTAAAATCTACAGTCACTTCGGCTGCTGCTTTTTCATACACAGCCAGTTCGTTAATAAGTTCCATCATGCGAACACAATCTTCTTTTATTGCTTTGCGGATAATAATATTCATACTTATAATTTATTATAAAAATTAAAATGTTGTCGCTACGAAGTACATTAATTTTCCTGAATGGGTAAAAAATAAAAACACGAATTAAGTATCCACTTAATTCGTGTTTTTATTTTTTGTTATTAATGTAAGAAAATCAGTTGTGATCTATCATCGTAAATGTAACGCCATAAGATCCATCTACAAACTTTCCGTTAACGCCCGGAGTAGGTGGCTGGTATTCGGTATGAAGAAATTTACGGTACACCATGCCAATACCTGCTGCATATTTTTCCATGGCATAATTTATTTCGCTGTAGGTAGTCACATCAAGCGGATTGCCAATTACTTCATCTCTCTGATCTACTCTAAGCGTACTGTCTAAACTGAAAGTGCCAATAGTAGAGGCTATTCCCACACTATCGTAAGTATAATCCCAGTCGGCCAGGTATTTTAATTCGGAGTTAAGAGAAGTACTTTCAATAAAAGAATTACCCTTCCAGGAATATTGATTCCTGATGGGCGTTTTAAGTTTCTGGTATCTTAAATTATTTTCAGTAAAGTCAATGCCAATGCCTGTGTTTACAGCCCAGAATGTATTATCTGGCAGCCAGGGGTTACTAGCGGTTTTTCTAATATACCGTATAATGCGGTAAGCGGGTCTGCCAAGATTATCTGTAATTTTTGCATCTGTAACATATTTTACCTGGAAATTTCTTATTACTTTACTAGCACCAAAATTTATAAATACCAATGAGTCCAGGCTATAGGTAATGTATTTGCCCACTGTTAGCGGATAGTAATCACTTACCGGGGTGGTAGCCAGAGTTTCGGTAGATTTTTTACAGGCATTCAGTAAAAAAAGCAAAGAAGCAATGAGAACAACTGGAACTATTTTTTTCATAAATTTGAGATAGAATTTTATATTAACTAAGAGTGCTTTGCTACAGAAAATGCTGCCTGCTATATTAAAGCGGGCATATTTCTTTGTATGATTCCACCGCCAATAACATCATTGCCATCATAAAAAACTGCACTTTGGCCAGGAGCCAC
>JBKJSJ010000053.1:0-5449 GCA_046595965.1 Ferruginibacter sp. | reverse complement strand
CCCTGCTCATTCATTTCTTACTACATTTTGTATCTCGCCTTTTTTAAGCATTTCTTTCAGTTCTGCATTTAAGAACGGAAGGTTTTCTTCAGAAAAAGCGGTATCACCTTTTTGTTTAAGCTCAGCAATGCCACTGCTCTGGTTAGTTTCAAACTGGTGCATGCGCAAAAAAGCAGTGTCGCCGTTTACATGATCTACTTTGTAAAGCGTATATTGGTTATCGGCCGTTTTTATTTCAAATACATCGCCGCTTTTTGGTGCTGCTATCAGTTGTGCATTTTTTTCATCCTGTTTATTATCGGAGTAAACGCCCATGCTTATAAATATTGCAACCAATGCAAGCCCTGCAAAGGTCCACACAGGTGTTTTAGTTTGTGCTTTTAAAGTTTCGTAATCGCTTTTTAGCGGTTCAGGCATTTCATTTCCTTTTAGTACCTGCTTGCATTGTTCGCATTGGCTTATGGCTGATTTGCCCATGGGAAAAAATGGAATCCAGAAAACATGCGCATATTTTTGAAACACATACATTTCTACACTGTGCTGTGCGCCACAGTGGGGGCACTTGTCTATAATAATTTCTTTTGCCAGTTGAATGTTGCGGCTGCCGTAAATAATCATGAGGTTTTAGTTTTGGTAAGTAGTATGACTTTCAAATATAAGGGAAGAATAAATTGAATGACATATTAGATTTATTTTATGCAGGCGAATTGTAAATGCTGCGTTTTTTTTGCTGCTGATGACATAGCCTTGATTGCAGCGGAAAGCCCGCACCCACGTGTTGTGCAAACAAGGCGAGGAACGAGCCGTAGTTTTGCGTAACACGGGGGGAGGACTTGCAGCGTAAAGCGGGACAAAGGTTTGGCTCTGCAAAATGCCCGGCTCCTAAAAAAATAAGATTGTACAATGCAGATACTACATTAACTTTTCAATTGTTTACTTTCATAAAATGAGTCCATTTTATCATTCAACAAAAAATGCATGTCTAAAAATATTGTGAATGCGCTGCCCGAATTAATTGCGCAAGGTTTAATAGCGCAAGAATCTGCAGATAAAATTAAAGCTTACTACAAACTTAAAGAACAGCAGCAACCCCAGCGTACAACAATCGTATTTGGTATCATGGGTGCTATACTGGTAGGGTTGGGTATTATTTTAATTGTAGCGCATAACTGGGATAACTTTAGCAGACCAGTAAAAGTTATTTTTTCTTTTCTCCCATTAATTGTTGGTCAACTATTTTGTGGATACACAATTTTTAAAAAGCCGGATAACAGAACCTGGCAGGAGAGCAGTGCGGTATTTTTATTTTTTGCAGTGGGTGCATCTATTGCACTGGTTGCACAGGTTTATAATATTCCCGGCAACCTCGGCAGCTTTTTATTTGCATGGATGCTATTGTGTTTTCCTTTAATTTATATTATGCCTTCTTCCATGGCTTCGCTTTTATACATAGCAGGTATTACGGCTTTTGCTGTTAATGATGGGTATGGCTACCGTGCAGAAAATACTTATTATTACTGGTGTTTATTGTTATTGATTGTACCACATTATTTACTGCTGATAAAAAAATATCCTGATAGTAATTTCACTTTTTTTCATCACTGGGTTTTACCCATATCATTAACCATTTGCCTGGCCACACTTTCATCGGCTGCAGATGAATATTTGTTTATTGCTTACATGAGTTTGTTTGCTGCGTTTTATTTATTGGGTGTATCTGGCTGGTTTAATTTTAAGCGGATAGTAAGCAACGGGTATCTTATCATTGGTTCGCTGGGTACCATGATCATACTGCTTGTGCTGAGTTTTAAATGGTTTTGGACCTCATTGGCAAATGAAAATGATATCCTTTCTGTTGGGGAGTTATTGGCCATTTTTGTTCCATCACTTTTTGCCGTCATTTTGCTTTTTTATAATATTAAAAACCGGGGCAGCCAACGCATTAACCCAATGGGATTTATTTTTATTTTATTTGCAGCCATATTTTTTATTGGATTAGTTGCTCCGCTACCAGGCGTAATATTAATGAACCTGTTGGTTTTGGCAGCAGGTATTTTTACGATGCAGCGTGGGCAAAAACTAAATAGCCTTGCAATATTAAATTATGGCTTACTCATTATAGCCGCATTGGTTGTGTGCCGTTTTTTTGATACCGATATTAGTTTTGTAATAAGAGGATTACTGTTTATGGCAGTGGGTGCAGGTTTCTTTTTTGCCAACAGCCAATTTATAAAAAAAAGAAAACAACATGAACTATAAAAAAATTATTTTGATTTGTTTTTGCTTAATGGTAGTGCTGCAATTATGGACACCTGCCGCCATGATATGGAACCGGGAAGCTATTTTAAAAACCGGCAAAGCATTTAAATTCCGTTCGGCACCGGTAGATCCCAATGACCCGTTCAGAGGAAAATATATAAACCTAAGTTTTGATGAAAACACTTTTAAAATAAATGAACCTGCGGTATTGCAAAGCGGCGAAAATATTTATGTGCTGCTGAGCAATGACAGTGCAGGCTATGCAAAAATAATTTCGGTACAAACGTACAGGCCAAAAGGTGGAACAGATTTTATAAAAGCGAAAGTAAATTATTTTGTAAGCGACACTATCAGGCAGGTTTTTATAGAGTGGCCATTTAATCGTTTTTATATGCAGGAAGCCAAGGCCTATGATGCAGAAAAAGCTTACATAAAATCTATGGCAGACAGCAGCAGCATTACTTATGCATTGGTAAAAGTAAAAAATGGCGAAGCTGTTTTAGAAAATGTTTTTATCAATGAAAAACCCATTGCATCTTATACCGACTTTATCCATAAATAGTATCATCGCTTTTCTGTCGGTATAATGCCATCTAATATTTATTCGTAATCCTTCGGACTACTTTATAAATAAAGATTGCATTACATAAAAAAATAACGAATGGAATGAGTAAACAACATCATTATAAAACAACCGTTACCTGGACGGGTAATCTTGGCAAAGGCACATTGGGTTACAAAGGATATGAAAGAAGTCATTCAATAATCGTTGAAAACAAGGCATTGATAGCCGCTTCTTCCGATCCTGCTTTTATGGGTGACCCTTCTAAACACAATCCCGAGGAATTATTTCTTGCATCCTTATCATCCTGCCACATGCTGTGGTACCTGCACTTATGTACTGACAACGGCATAATCGTTACTGCATATACCGACTATGCAACCGGCACCATGGAAGAAAATGAAGAGGGTGGAAAATTTATTGAAGTAGAACTGCATCCGCAGGTGGTGGTGGCGCAAGAGTCTATGATTGAAAAAGCAAATGAACTGCATGAGCAAGCAAATAAAAAATGTTTTATTGCTAACTCCTGTAATTTTCCGGTGAGGCATAAGGCGGTTTGTGTTTTGGGGGATTGACCTTCGGTGCCAACCCTATGCTTTTTTAAAGGCTACAATACTATCGTCTGGTAAATAAAAATATAATTGGTCTTCTTTAAAATAATAATCTACTAATTGGTTGCTTATTAAATGCGTGAATTGATTTTCAATTTTATTGCCGGGGCAGGCCATTTTGGTGCTGGTAAATTCATTAAATTTTATTTTGCTTCCCATTACTTCAAAGTCTCCGTTTATACTGTTGCAGCCATCATGGCCCGATAGCCGGTTTGCAGAAAGATCCAATTCAATTTGCGGCAATCCTTTCGCAAAATCTGCGGGTTGCAATATTCTGTTGTTTATTTTTTCCATTATCCATTTGCCATTAAGTGCTGCATCAAAAAGATACTGGCCGCAACCTGAATAGCGTTTATCATTTACCGTTACAAGTACTTTGTTTTTATATTTTTCTCCTGTTATATCATCGTTGCAGCCTTCCCGGTAGATAATGATTTTCATTTGACCATTGGTAGTTTTGGTTGTATAGCTGCTGGCTTTTATTTGGGGCAGGTCTTCGGGGTTTACAGAAGAACTGTTGATGGGTGCTTCATCCAGCGGTTTAAATCGGATGATATTTCCAAACTCCATCTCCAGGCTCCAGCTTACTGGTACATTTCCCCTGGCAAAAAAATCTACCCCGTTTAATTGTTTTTGCTGCAGGCTTTCTGAAAGAGCAGGAGGCGGGGATATTTTACCGGATTTATCAGCAGGCAGCCGGCTGGTATTGCAGGCCGTAAAAAAAACTAACACAAATAAAAATAGCTTTAATGATTTCATAAATTGCTGAAAATGATTATTTGGTAAAGGTTGAATTTTATTTGTTAGCAGAAATAGAAAAAGCCCTGGAAATTCCAGAGCTTCAAATATAAATTTTTTTCCTTCTGCCAATAGATTATTTACTATTGCCATTCCGGATCACACAGCCCTGTTAGGATCAAAATTCTCCAACTCCTTACTCACCGCATTTAAAAAAGTAGAGCCCAGGCCCCCATCAATAATTCTATGATCGTAGCTCAATGAAATGTACATCATGTGGCGGATACCGATGGTATCGCCCTGCGGTGTTTCAATAACCATGGGTCTTTTTTTAATAGCACCCACAGCCATGATGGCAACCTGTGGCTGGTTTATAATGGGTGTGCCCATGATGCTGCCAAATGTGCCAACATTGGTGAGCGTAAATGTTCCGCCGGTTGTATCATCCGGTTTAAGCTGGTTGTTACGTGCGGCATTGGCCAGGCCATTTACTTTTTTGGTTAAACCAACAAGGTTTAACTGGTCGGCATTTTTTATAACCGGCACTATCAGGTTGCCATTGGGCAGTGCGGTAGCCATACCAATGTTGAGGTCTTTTTTAATGATGATTTTATCGCCATCAACAGAACTGCTAAGCCATGGGTATTTTTTTATGCATTTTACAATGGCTTCAATAAAGAGCGGTGTAAAAGTTATTTTTTCGCCTTCCCGTTTTTCAAATTCTTTTTTAATTTTTTCTCTCCACATTACCAGGCTGGTAACATCGCACTCTGCAAAACTGGTTACATGCGCACTGGTATGTTTGCTGTCAACCATGTGCTTTGCAATAAGCTTGCGCATGCGGTCCATTTCTATAATTTCTACATTGCCGGGGTAGTGGTTAGTGGATAGTTGTAAGTTGGGAGCTACTACCATTTGTTGGTCTGCGTCAACAGATTCTTTTGCAGCGGCAGGTTGGCTGATGGCAGATGGCTTATGGCTTACAGCCCTGTTTTCTACAAACAATAAAATATCTTTTTTACTCACCCGCCCTTCTTGCCCGGTACCGGGAATATTTTCCAGTTCCGTCATGCTTATGCCTTCGCTTTGTGCAATATTTAATACTAATGGGGAATAAAAACGGGGAGCATTACTTTTAGCCGTAGCCGCAGTAGCTGCTGCAGGTTGATAAGGAATATGCTCCACTACTTTAGCTTCTTCATATTCTGGTTTTGCTGCGGGGGCTGCTGCAGGTTGGGCTGTTACTACTGTTTCTGCGCCACTGGTATTTATCCTGGCT
>JBKJSJ010000050.1:0-2998 GCA_046595965.1 Ferruginibacter sp. | reverse complement strand
GGCCGCAGTGAAGAGGTCCAGGCGACTGTTTATCAAAAACACAGGGCTCTGCAAAATCGTAAGATGAAGTATAGGGCCTGACACCTGCCCGGTGCTGGAAGGTTAAGAGGAGATGTTATCTTCGGAGAAGCATTGAATTGAAGCCCCAGTAAACGGCGGCCGTAACTATAACGGTCCTAAGGTAGCGAAATTCCTTGTCGGGTAAGTTCCGACCTGCACGAATGGTGTAACGATCTGGACACTGTCTCAGCCATGAGCTCGGTGAAATTGTAGTAGCGGTGAAGATGCCGCTTACCCGCAGTGGGACGAAAAGACCCTGTGCACCTTTACTATAGCTTAGTATTGACCTTGGACAAATGATGTGTAGGATAGGTTGGAGACTGTGAAGTGGCGTCGCTAGGCGTTGTGGAGTCATTGTTGAAATACAACCCTTTGTTTATCTGAGGCCTAACCCCGCACAAGCGGGGGACATTGCTTGGTGGGTAGTTTGACTGGGGTGGTCGCCTCCAAAAGAGTAACGGAGGCTTCTAAAGGTTCCCTCAGTACGCTTGGTAACCGTGCGTAGAGTGCAATGGCATAAGGGAGCTTGACTGAGAGACATACAGGTCGATCAGGTACGAAAGTAGAGCATAGTGATCCGGTGGTTCCGCATGGAAGGGCCATCGCTCAAAGGATAAAAGGTACGCCGGGGATAACAGGCTGATCTCCCCCAAGAGCTCATATCGACGGGGGGGTTTGGCACCTCGATGTCGGCTCGTCACATCCTGGGGCTGGAGAAGGTCCCAAGGGTTGGGCTGTTCGCCCATTAAAGTGGCACGCGAGCTGGGTTCAGAACGTCGTGAGACAGTTCGGTCCCTATCTGTGATGGGCGTAGGAAGTTTGAGAGGATCTGACCTTAGTACGAGAGGACCGGGTTGGACTAACCGCTGGTGTACCGGTTGTCGTGTCAGCGGCACTGCCGGGTAGCTATGTTGGGATGGGATAAGCGCTGAAAGCATCTAAGCGCGAAACCCACCTCGAGATGAGACTTCCATATAGGGACGTCAGAGATGATGACGTTGATAGGCTGCAGGTGTAAAGACAGAAATGTCAAAGCTGAGCAGTACTAATTACCCGAACGCTTCAGGAGACGATACTATGTGCTCGTAGACTTTTACTTTAATACAATACTCTTTCATCAATTATGTCAACGATATTAAGTCCTGCACAGAGAAAACTGTAAAGGCAAGTCTTAAGGTGACTATAGCGGTGGGGATCACCTCTTCCCATTTCGAACAGAGCAGTTAAGCCCACCCGCGCTGATGGTACTAGGGTAAAACCCGGGAGAGTAAGTCGTTGCCTATTTTTTATCTAAGCCCTTCCTTAATAAGAAGGGCTTTTTTTTGTTCCCTATTATGAGAGTAGGACTATTGAATAATCTAAATTTGGTGTTGCACTTTACAAATTTTGATTTGCGTCCTATTTTATTTTAATTTCAAAGAGTGATAAACCAGATAAAATCTTTTTTTCAGCAATCTTTCTTTTTTTTATTCATTTTATTTAGCTCTTGTGAATCTCCAATACAAGTTTCTGTATGGGACCCAATAGACAGTTATACAGTATTGGTCCTTGAGTCCAAGAATATCCCAAGGTTGCCAGACAAGAATTTTGAGTTCTTTTTTTTAAAAAAGGACGATATATATCTTTCTGCGGTTCAAAAATCATCAAGAAATGATTTTGATATTCTGTATTTGTATTTAATGAAAAAGAATCTTTACGATTCTCTTTTAATTTCTAGATCACATCTTAAAAATCAGAAAACGACTAATCGCCTACTTAATGGAATTGAAATTTATGAAGTTAAAGGTGATCGTAATGAAATCCAATTAGCCTTTGCCTATTTAAATGGTATTTTCTTAGTGAGCAAATCATCCCTTTTAATTGAAAATGCCATTCGGGTTTTTCAAAATCAAGAGAAGAGAAGTTTTAAAAGTAATAATTCAGAGCTATTTCAATTCCCTTCATTGAAATCAGATCAAGGGAATGTTTACGTTAATAGTGATAATTTCTCTGAAATCTTTTCACAGTCATTACTTAAATCTATCCCATTGCTTAGGGAGTTGAGAAGTTTGTCAGTTTATGATCTTAAATCCGATAATGGATTTTTATCGTTAAATGGATTTTCGATGGGAAGAAATTCAAGCCTTTCTGCATTTCAAAATCAAAAACCGGTCGCTTTTAAAGTGGCAAGATATATACCTAATTATTCTACTTTTTTAGTTGATTTTGGTATTTCTGACTTTTATTCATTTAAAGAAGGACTTGATTCTTCATTTCTAAAAACATTTCCAATTGGAAGTGAGATCGCATTTTTATCAACCGAAAGTGAAAATGGCTTGTTAGCTTTTGTAGAGTTTAAATCGGGATCATCGAACGATTTTAATTTCATCACCAGTTACAGTGAGAATTATTCTAATTATCAAATCCGAAGTGTGAATGGAGAGTTGTTAAGAAAAGGATTCGGAAAAATATTTCCTAATGTTCTTTTTGGCTTTTGTACCGTAAAAGATAATTACCTAATTCTTTCTCAATCTGTTGATGAAATTAAATCTCTTATTGATGCAATTGAAAGCGATGACACATGGGGTAAAACTTTGGATTTTCAAAAATTCAGTGAAAAAGGACTTCAGGAAAGTAATTTGACTTTAATTTTTAAAAAGCCTACGTTATTTTCTGGCCAAGATGGAATTTTGAATGGATATTCTGGTTTAATTGACTCGATAGGGTTGTCACACATTAATTGGCAATCTATTCAAATGAGTGCATTGGATAACCATTTTTACTCGAGTGTTAATTTTAGCTTAGGTTCGGTTGCTTTAAAATCGCGGACATCAAAACTAAATTCCAAATCTTCAATTTTGGAATTGCCAGGATCTGTACAGTTTGCATCGATAGTGAAAAATCATACTACGGGATTGCAAGAGATATTAATTCAGGATTCTGATCTAATGGTTTATCT
>JBKJSJ010000353.1:0-4665 GCA_046595965.1 Ferruginibacter sp. | reverse complement strand
CGGCTTACGTCCGAATATTGCTTGCAATTAGAGTTTGATTTTAAGTCCTGCACTTATTACAACGCCGTCTGTCGGTGCATAAATGTCACGGAATGTTGGGTTCGTAATTGTTCCTTTATAAATTGTGTCCCACCTTGTTTGTCTGCGGTCTGTAAAGTTCTCTGCATTGATGTAAACATTTAAATGTTTCCATATTTTTTCAAACAAAAAACCAAAGACGGCGTAACCTCTACCCGTTGTTGCATCTGATAATCGTTGCTCACTGATATAGGTAGCCTCTATTCCTGTCCTATAATTATTTTCATCTTCGTAAGCTATATCAATATTCAGCAAATGCTTTGGCGTTAATGGTTGCCAATAATTTTGTCCATCGAAATTTTGTCTAACATCTGTGTAAGTGTAACCGACATATAAATTCAATTCATCCAGGGTAAATTTTAAATTTGTTTCTGCTCCTTTGGAGTCAATGAAACCATTAGCATTTACCCACGAATTATTTTGCAATACTAGAGGTTTACTTAAATAAGTATAAAAGAAAAGTTGGTCAACAATAAAAGCAACTTCACCGAATGAGGTTTTAAAAATAACATCAGCATTTCCGCCATAACTTTTTTCTGCTTGTATGTTACTAAAAGATATCGGTTTAATGTTATTGTATCCTTCTTTCTCTGCTTCATCGCTAAATGGCGAAGGCATTTTATACCCAAGTCCGCCACCAATACGGCCTGTCCAATGTTCATTAATTTTAAAAAGAGCATTAACTTTCGGTAAAATAAAAATGCCTTTTAGTTTATCATTTGTTGCTGGAGTGTTGTAATCAATTCTCAAACCTGTTTCAAGCGTAAGCCATTCTGTTGCCTTAAAAGTATTTTGTGCAAATGCACCAAGAGTTGTAAGGTTATAATTAAAATTAAATGTGTCAAGCGATTTAAAATCGTTTGTCCACAAATTTAAACCTATAATCCATTCGGATTTTTCATTTGTATGAGAATAGTTTATTTCGCTAAATGATGAAACTTGCTGTCCTTTAAATTTTTCATTTGTCTGTAAAATTTTCCTGTTAAAAAACCCAACTGAATTCTTGAAATTAATGCTGTTTTCAGAATTGATTTTATGTGTAAATGTAAGTTGGGTTGATAAGCGAAAAGTTTTATTATGTTCAAAAAATTTATGTGTGCTGTCTGCTTTACCTTCAATCACTATCAGGTCGCCAGCGAAACGGTCTTCATAAGTTGTATTTACGCCAAACCAAGCAGCAGTATTTTCATTGAAGTATAAAAATAATTTAGGGTTTATGGTGAATCGATTTATTTTTGGAATACCTGTTAAGCCAATGTTTGCAGGGTCGTAAGGTGCATTGAAATTATAAGAACCAAAAATTGTTGTGCCAATTTTCTTCCACTTCTGCGAATAAAATCCACTCCCATCAAAACCTTTTGCCGAAGTTCCATTTAATAAAAAAGTAAGTTCACGTTTTTCCTTTGGAGTTTTGGAAATGAGATTTACTAAACCTGCAATAGCACCGCCACCATAAAGTGTAGATGCACTTCCTTTCACAAATTCAACTTGCCTCAAATCAATTGGTGCAATTTGCAAAATGCCTAACCCTCCCGAAAATCCCTGATACAAGGGCATTCCGTCTTTGAGTAACTGGGTATATTGTCCATCCAAACCCTGTATGCGAATATTGGTAGCTCCGCTAACAGCAGAAGTTTGTTGCGTAGAAATGCCTGTTGTTTCATTAAACAATAATTTTATGTCGGCAGGTTTCATTTCTCCTTTTTCATCTAAATCTTCTGCTGCCAGAACATCAACTTTAGTAGGAATATCTCTAATGCTGCGACTGCTTCGAGTGGTTGATACCACAACTTCTCCTAACTCACTTGTGGTTGGCTCTAAATCAATTTCAAAAAATTCGTTAGGTCTTATTAAAGGAAATTTAAAACGCTGTTTTTCCCTTTCGTAACCGCTATAACTAAATTCAATTTCAAATTCTCCATTTGGAATATTGGTGATTGTCAATTCTCCTTTGTCGTTTGCAGATGCCCCAAATTTGAGTTTGTCAATGTATGCCGAAGCACCAACCAAAGTATTTTTGGTTTTATTATCTTTTATTATTGCCTTAAAAGTATTTTGAGAAAAAGCAAAATTTGCCGTAAGTATAAGTAAAAATAACAATCGTTTCATTTGGGTCAAAGTTAGACGAATAAAGGAGTTGCAAGTTGTGATTTTTCGGTCAAGATTGGTGTCAGACTGTTGCATGTCATGGTTACACACAACGAAAGTTTGTAAAAAAACCACTCCCGCCTACACCAAATATACACACTATGTGAAAAGCGCAAACGCTGGTTAGTTTTGTAAATATACAGGCATGCAATTCATCATCGGAAACAACCGCCAGCAAACCTTCTTCAACACGTTGTGTGAACAGGTAGCGCCGATGATATTGTTAGGCTTACAGCCAACATAAGACAGGCTTATTTTTAAAAATGCTTAATCCTTTATTTCTGAAGGCAAGCTAAATAAGAAGCTATAAACATTACAATAAATTATACCAGGTGAATTATAAATGCGAAAGAAGTTTTTTCACAGTATGCCGTTCAAGGCTTGCTGAAGGCTGGGTATTTGTTGCTGTGTCCGACCCCATGATGATGCACATAATGAAACGAAAATTTTATTTAAACTGAAAACACAATTATACACGGTCAACCCATAGGCGATGATAGACAGCGAGCTGATGAAACACGGCTTCGGTCTGCCCCAGTAGTAGTGCAAAGCCCCGTTGTAAACAGTTTTATTAGCTAACTTTAATGCTTTTTATAATTTTTCGGAGAGCACTGTCATCTACGGAATCAAGGTCAGTTTTATCATATATAGTTAATAAGTAAACCTCTTTCTTCTCAGTCACTACATAAGTAATAGCTCTTGCTCCGCCACTTTTTCCAGTGCCTTTACTTTTTATAGCAATTCTTATCTTAAAGGTATTGTTTCCAAGAGATGTTCCAGCAGTGGGATTAGTTTGTAAAAGTGACGAAAGTTGACTCAATTCTTTTTTGAGAGAGGGATATTTTTTTACAAGACGTTTTGCCTCTTTCTTAAATTTCTCAATAGGGATAACACTATAGTTCATTAAGAAAATCGTTTAATGTTTGCTTTTTAGCTTTTGATTTTCTTAATTGCGCAACCTCTTCAAAGGCTTCTTTTAAGTCTGTTTTAATTTTTAACGTTTGTTCATATTTCTTAAGTCTGTTAATTAATTTCTCCCAATCGTTGAATGGTATCTGAACAGACTTAGTTTTACCAGTGCTATCGCTAACATATTGAAGTGCAATTTTCATAAATCAAATTTAAGTTTTTTTTGCTAAAAAGAGGTGCCGGATTTGAAGGGAAAAATAGGTACTACAAGAGTTTGTAAAAAAACCACTCCCGCCTACACCAAATATACACACTATGAGAAAAGTACAAATAGTAGTTAGTTTTTGTAATTTACAGGCATGCAATTCATCACCCGAAAAAACCGCAAACAAACCTGCTTCAGCACGCTGCGGGAACAGGTAGCAGCCGATAATGCTGTAAGGCTTATCGGTGCTTTTATTGATAAACCTGATTTATCCAAAATGAGTTTTACAAATACTGTGCACAAGAGCGAAGGTCGTCCACCGAATGCTCCAACCTTGCTCTAAAACTTTACCTATACAGCTAACCTCTATAAAATATATAGCAGCCGCAAGCTGCAAAAATAATACAGCATAAAAAAAGAGTTACAGTAGTTGTTACAAAGTAAATAAAAATGGTTTTGGTTTTCGCTAAAGGCGTTGGTGAGACCACACGCCATCAGCTACCAACGACGGCAAAAAAAGCTAAGGTATTTAGTACCCCGGAAAGGATGCTGTAAAATTGGTATCCACTAAATATTTTATCTTCGTCATATCTAATACTCAAATTCTTTAACAATATATGAATGCCCTTATAGTTGACGATAATAAAATTGCCAGAACCACCATGAAGCAACTGGCCAGCCAGGTAAAGGATATTGTGATTACAGGCGAATGCGCCAATGCCATGGATGCCTATAATTTGTTGCAGAAGCAACCTGTTGATATTATTCTGTTAGATATTGAAATGCCGGGGATGACAGGTTTGGAGTTAACCAAAAACCTGGGCAATAAAAAGCCCATCATCGTTTTTACTACATCTAAAAAAGAATATGCTGCCGAGGCATTTGAATTAAACGTAGCAGATTATATTGTAAAACCTGTAACATCAGCCCGTTTTATACAGGCAATAAATAAAGCGAGGGAAATATTACAGAGCAATACAGAAGAAGTAAAGATGGATGAAGATGAATTTATTTTCATCAGAGATTCGAATATTGTACGCAGACTTAAAATAGAAGATATTTTATTTGCAGAAGCAATGGGTGATTATGTGAAACTCTATACAGCTCAAAAATTCTTTGCTATCCATACCACATTAAAAACTGTGGAAGAAAGATTGCCCTTAACAAAATTCATAAGAGTACACCGCTCTTATATTGTGGCAATAGCAAGGATTGATACCATTCAGGATGGCGCTTTAGTTATTAATGGCAAACCTGTGCCAGTAGCAGATGCTTACAGGGCAGCACTTAATAAAAAAATGAATATCCTATAACCCAGACGATTC
>JBKJSJ010000104.1:0-3594 GCA_046595965.1 Ferruginibacter sp. | reverse complement strand
CCTTCCGGTTGTCGGAGATTTCATGCAAAGTATTGTGGCCTCAGGATTTGAATTGCCAAAATACCAGGTTACTCATTGTGGTTTCTTCCCGCAGGGTCATTTGATGTTTATCACACTGGAACCCCATCCCGAAGCCTGGGACATATTCAAACGTTTTACCAAAGAATTCCAACAAACCTATACCCGTTTTCTCGATCTGCAGAAAGCAGAAGCTCAGGCAAAAGAAGCACAGATCGAAGCTGCATTGGAAAGGGTACGTGCAAGTACTATGGCCATGCAAAAAAGTGCTGAACTGGCAGAGGCTTCACGGATGCTTTTTGGGCAAATGAATTTACTGGTGCCTAATCTTTGGAGCTGCGGTTTTGTACTCTGCGATAAAAATAAAACGGTTGATGAATGGTGGTTGAGTGGAGGTAACGGATACATGCCTGATTTAGTTTTACCGAATGTGGGCGATGTAACACACGCAAATATTTACAAAGCATGGCTGCAAGGTTCCTCTTATCATGAGGAAGTGGTTGAAGGCGAAGCATTGCAGAAACATTATGAATGGCTGATGACCATTCCTGTTGCTAAGGCTGCATTTGATGCGCAGGCTCAAGCAGGCATACCAAGACCGGTATGGCAACAATTAAGTTGTGCCTATTTCACGCAGGGCTACCTGGTGGTGATAACAGAAATGTCCTGTCATGAAGCCGATATATTGAAACGCTTCGCCAAAGTATTCGAACAAACCTATACACGTTTTCTCGATCTTCAAAAAGCAGAAGCTTCGGCTAAAGAAGCCAAAATTGAAACGGCTTTGGAAAAAATACGTTCCAGAACCATGGCTATGCAACACAGTGATGAATTACCTGAAGCGGCTAATTTATTGTTCCTGGAAGTACAGGCCCTGGGCATACCTGCATGGAGCTGCGGCTACAATGTACTGGCAGAAGATAACAAAACCAGCGACTGCTGGATGAGCAGCGAGGGAGCTATACAGAAGCCGTTTACTTTATACTTTACGGAAGAGGCTTCTTTTATTGAATGGTATAACTTCCTGGAAAGCAGTGAAAGTTTTTACGTGCAGGAATTGGGTGGAAAAGACCTTGTGCATCACTATGATTACATGCGAACCATCCCTAAGCTGGGTGAAGTACTTAAAGCACTTGAAGAGGAAGGTATCTCATTACCTGCTTATCAAATCAATCATCTTTGCAAGTTTACCTCAGGCTTTTTATTGTTTATTACCTACGAACCTGTTCCGGATGCTCATGATATTTTTAGGCGGTTTACCAAAGTTTTTGAACAAACCTATACCCGTTTCCTCGACCTGCAAAAATCAGAAGCACAGGCAAGAGAAGCACAGATAGAACTTGCATTGGAAAGAGTGAGAGCAAGAACGATGGCCATGCAAAAAAGCGAAGAATTACATGAAACATCTCAGATTCTTTTTCAGCAAATGAAAGAATTAGGAGAGCCGGTGGAACAACTGACCATTGGCATCGTAAAGGAAACTGAAAATGTGGTGGAAGTATTCGCCACAGTCCTAGGGAGTCAATTACAGCAATCCTTCCGGCATAGTATTGATGAGCCGACGGTAATGAATAAAATCTACAGGGGATGGAAAGCAGAGCAGAAATCATTGTTGGTAGAAATGAACAGTAACGATATACAAGTCTACAATCGTTACCGGAACGAATTGGTTAAATCTGAAATGTTTTCAACCACAGTTTCAAAAGATGACCGGCGTATTCTCTATGCAGCGTATTTCTCCAAAGGAATGCTGGCACTGGGTAGCAATACTCCCCTGTCTGAGGAATCACATCGGTTGTTAGAACGGTTTGCCGGAGTGTTCGACGGCACTTATACCCGTTTTCTCGATCTGCAAAAAGCAGAAGCGCAGGCAAGAGAAGCAAAAATTGAACTGGCTTTGGAAAGAGTTCGTGCAAGAACTATGGCTATGCAGAAGAGTGATGAATTGGCAGCCGCGGCGCAACTACTTTATGAAGAATTCGCAAAGCTCGGTATCAACACTTTTACCTGTGGGTATATGTTTATAGATGAAGAGCAGCGTACACAGACAGCCTGGGTGGTTTTGCCCAATGGTACATTACTTCCCACTTCCGTTGACTTCCCCTTAACCGGTGATCATGTGCTGGATACCAGGTATGAAGACTGGAAAGCAAAAAAAGCAATTCATGTTTTTGAAATACAAGGTGATGTAAACAAAAAACATCACCAGTTTTTAATTAATCATGTTCGTGGAATTGTTGCGAATGAGATTTTCTCTCACATGCCAGACCGTATTGTTTTTCATTGTGCCAATTTTTCAAATGGCTATCTCCTGATTCTTGCGGAGGAATTTTTTAATGCAGAAGAACAACAAACCATTATTCGGTTTGCTAATGTTTTTGAAATGACTTACACCCGTTTTCTCGATCTGCAAAAAGCGGAAGCACAGGCAAGAGAATCGCAAATAGAATTAGGCTTAGAGAGAGTGAGAAGCAGGGCAATGGCAATGCACAAAACAGATGAGTTGCTCGATGCTGCAGCACTTGTTTATAAAGAATTATTTGCCCTGGGAATTACAAGCATGAATATTTCTTATGCCTTTGTTGACGAGGAGAAAAAGCAGGATTTTTACTATAGCGTCAATCCTGTAGATGGTACCATTGCACCGTTTCCTTTTATATTCCCTCACACAGAAACGGAGGTGATGCGTTCTCTTTTATTAAGCTGGAAAAAACAGGAGCCTCTTCATCGGATCGAACTGGATGAAGAAGCCACATTGATACATCAAACGTATATCGGTGAGCATATTCTGAATCTGATTATAAAGAATAAAAGTGAAATTCCTTTTACGGTTGAATCGTTTCTGGCTGTTTCCCCAAAAACAGCAGTAATCTATTCTTTCAATTTCAGGCAGGGCTATTTATTTGTCGTTGGAGAAGATCGGTTAAGAGCCGGGCATGAAGATATGGTTTTAAGATTCACAAAAGTATTTGAACAAACCTATACACGTTTCCTCGATCTGCAGAAAGCGGAAGCACAGGCAAGAGAATCTGAAATTGAATTGGGTTTGGAAAGAGTGAGAGCCCGGGCAATGGCCATGCATCATTCCAATGAATTATCTCAATTAGTAGATACCGTTTTTAAAGAACTGGCAAATCTGGATTTTGCTTTAAACTGGTGCATCATTAATATTATTGATGAACCATCACTCACCAATATGGTTTGGGCAGCCAATCCCGAAACAAATAAGCCGCCTGAATCCTACCTGATGAAGTTTGAAGATTACCCTTTTCACCATTCTATGCTAAAATGTTACCAGGAAAGAAAGCCCAAACATGTTTATGTACTCGAAGGCAAAGAGAAAAAAGAGTATGATAAATATTTATTCAACAAAACTGAATGGAGAAGGGTCCCCAAAAAAGCACAGGCGGCATCAAGAGCCATGAAAAGGTATGTGGCATCATTTACATTCAGCAATTTCGGCGGATTACAAACTGTTGGTGAAGAACCTTTATCAGAAGATAATCTTGATATTCTTGGACGCTTCGGTAAAGTATTTGATCTCACCTATACCCGTTTCAATGATCTGCAAAAAGC
>JBKJSJ010000173.1:0-3793 GCA_046595965.1 Ferruginibacter sp. | reverse complement strand
CATGGTAAATGGAGCCTGCGTGCAAGCGCCACCGGCGAGTTGGTTTTTGATAATGTAAAAGTTCCTAAAGAAAACATTTTACCAAACGTAAAAGGATTAAAAGGTCCGCTCGGATGTTTAACCAAGGCAAGATACGGAATTGCATGGGGCGCCATTGGTGCGGCAATGGATTGTTATCATATTGCATTAGAGTACAGCAAAGAAAGAATCCAGTTTGGAAAACCGATTGCACAATTTCAACTGCAGCAAAAAAAACTGGCAGAAATGGTTACAGAAATTACCAAGGCACAATTATTAAACTGGCGCCTGGGAGTTTTAATGAACGAAGGAAAAGTTACACCGCAGCAAGTGAGCATGGCTAAAAGAAATGCCTGCGAAGTGGCCACCAATATTTGCCGTGATGCCCGCCAGATGCTTGGCGGCATGGGCATTACCGGCGAGTACCCCATAATGCGCCACATGATGAATTTAGAAAGTGTAATTACCTATGAAGGTACGCATGATATTCACTTGCTGATAACCGGGATGGATGTAACAGGGTTGAATGCGTTTAAGTAAATTTCACTCAAAGAGGCAAAGCGAGGAAAGGCGCAAAGGAGTTCGTCAAGTAAATTTTACGCAAAGAGGCAAAGTGAGGAATGGCGTAAAGGAGTTAATCAAGTAAATTTCACGCAAAGAGGCAAAGTGAGGAAAGGCGCAAAGGAGCTAATCAAGTAAATTTCACGCAAAGAGGCAAAGTGAGGAAAGGCGCAAAGGAGTTCGTCATTTTCTTTTGCATTTTTCTTTGCGGCTTTGCGTGAAAATCTTTCTGATTTAAAAAATAAAAACCATGGTTAAAAACATTACTATCATCGGCGCAGGCACGATGGGAAACGGAATCGCCCATGTATTTGCACAATCAGGTTTTAAAGTGATTTTAGTGGATGTAAATCCATCGCAGTTGCAAAGGGCAATGGATACCATCAACAAAAATCTGGACAGGCAACTGACCAAAGGAACCATCACCGAAGCTCAGAAAAAAGTAACACTTACAAACATTAGTATCTCATCTATTATTGCTGAAGGTGTTAAGGAGGCCCAGCTTGTAGTGGAAGCAGCTACCGAAAATGTTGACCTTAAATTATCCATCTTTGAGCAAATGGATGTGTATGCACCTGCAGGATGCATACTGACCAGCAATACCTCTTCCATTTCTATTACAAAAATTGCCGCTATTACCAAAAGACCCGATCATGTAATTGGTATGCACTTTATGAACCCCGTGCCGGTAATGAAATTAGTAGAAATCATAAATGGATATGCCACCAAAAAAGAGGTAACACAAACGATCGTTGAGTTATGCAAACAACTGGGCAAGGTTCCATGCATTGTAAATGATTATCCCGGCTTTATTGCAAACCGCATTTTAATGCCGATGATAAACGAAGCCATTTATAGTTTGTACGAAGGCGTTGCCGCTGTAGAAGAAATAGATACCGTAATGAAACTCGGTATGGCTCACCCGATGGGGCCGTTGCAACTGGCAGATTTTATTGGCCTGGATGTTTGCCTGAGTATTTTAAAAGTGCTGCAGGATGGTTTTGGAAATCCTAAATATGCACCTTGCCCGCTATTGGTAAATATGGTGATGGCAGGAAAACTGGGTACTAAAAGTGGAGAAGGATTTTATAGTTATGCAACGGGGAGTAAGGAGTTAGTGGTGAGTAATTTTTTTAAAAAATAAAATGATGGGTAGTAAATTTTACCACTTAAACCCTGGCATCAAAAAATAAAAAATGCTCCAGTAATTATCTTCCCTGCGCATGTATAATTTATAAGAGTCTTCAAAGTGCAGCAGCTCGCCATTTTCCATGATGGCATCAAACTTATACATGCCTTCACTAAAACCCATGGCTGTGCCATTTTCCTGTTCGGTAAAATCAATTTTTTGAATATTATAACCATCCTTTTCAAACCTATCAAAGCTTTCAAAAAAATTGTTCATTTTTTTATACAATTCTTCTCTCTTCATCTGCCTGCCATGTGCGGTAATAATGTTATAATCTAACTCGCTGGAGTATTCATCAAAATTCCTGTTAATCCAGTGCTTAAAAAATTCGTGGGTATTTTTTTCTATACTTTTTTTATTATTGGGATGAAATTCTTCATAAATAAAATTCCAGTTCATTCCAAATATGGGTACTAAATCTATTTCATGTGCAAATAATTCTTCCGTAATAAACCTGTACATTACTTCATCTTCGTAAGGCCCATCGCAGATATCCAGACAAATATGATGTTCTTCCATAATGGCAGTAATGCGGCTTAACTGGACCCTTATTTCTGCGGCAGACAGCTCATCCGCAGATTTATAAGCCGGTTTACCTAATTTTTCATACACCGAAGTGGTTTGGGGGTTTTCGCTGGCTGCTTCAAAAGCAGCAATATTTTTAAGAAACTGATTTTCAATTTCCGGTGGCAGGTTGGTATTGCTTTCCATCTGAAAGGCATCGCCATATTGTGCCTGCAGTTTTATCCTTAGCAGCTCATTTTCTATCCGCAGGTTTTCAATTTCATCGTCGGAAAATTTTTCTTCCTGGATCATAAATTTTCATTTTAATTTTTACAAAAACCTTGTACAGCTTTTACAAAATATAAAATATTTTTTTAAAAAGATATTATTGTTTTATGAAATTGCTTTCGTCAAACACACATTTTACTTTGTAGCCCAGAGGAGCATAATATTTGCCAAGGGTATTAGAGATATTATCTTCTGCCAATTTTATAAACCCGGCATTATTTTCCAGGGTAGCGCCTACGGTAGTATAAAGTTGCTTTTGAGCCTTTACAAAATCACTGATAGAAGTTGTGTTTAAAATACCGGTTTGGTTCATACTTTCCAGCTTATCCAACCTAAGCTGCATGCTTATTAGTTTACAGGAAGGCAGGTATATAACAGCCACGCCTGCTTTAGTATCTACATTTACTTTTCTGTTGCTCATATCCACCCCGTATTTAGCTTCATAAGGCAGCGAGACAGCAAGGGTGTTTTCAGCAAAATAATTTTTAAATTTATTCCACACTCCATCGCCACTATCTCTATTACTCATTTTAATATTGGCCATGCCGTTTACCTGCAGCGAGGCCAGTTGAGCAATTTCTTTTATCAATGATACATTTTGCACTACGGAGGTTTTTGTTTGGCCGGCGCCATTCTTTTTCCCTAAAAAATAAAATGCAGCGGCTACCAGCAATACAAGGATAATAGTAATAGTGTTGTTTTTCATGAAAGATCAATTTATTTTTTCTTTTTAGCCACCAGGTAGTAGCTATCGTCTAAAAGTTGTTTTAAAAAATTAGTTTTTAAACCTGCCACTACTATCGTATTCCAGTGCTTTTTATTCAGGTGGTAGCCGGGCAGAATATTCGTTGGAAATTCTGCCCGCTGCTCAATAGCTTTATCAGGATGGCACTTTACATTAAAACTTAGCTCTGCTGCATCCAGGCTCATAAGTAAAAATATTTTATTATTGGTTTTAAACACAAGGGTGCCTTCACCAAACGGAAAACTTTCTGTTGCATTTTCTTTTTGCAAAGCATAAAGTCTTATTTCTTCTACATTCATCTTGCTGTATTGATTCAATAAAGATAAAATAAAACACCTCCCCTTTTGCCGCAAATTATAATTTACTATTTGATCGATACCTTAAAACAGCAACCTTTTTGATGTGTATCAAACTAACGGATGTATTTCTATTTGACGAAGATTATTCAGTTTATATTTTAATTCTTCTACCCTGTTAAGGGGAACGGC
>JBKJSJ010000069.1:0-5385 GCA_046595965.1 Ferruginibacter sp. | reverse complement strand
TCTTTAGGATTAAAAACCGAAGTGCCAATTACATCGCCGGGCATAAGATCGGGGGTAAACTGCAGGCGGCTAAATGCTACATCTACCATTTTTGCCATGAGTTTTGCTGCCAGGGTTTTGGCCACCCCCGGCACACCTTCAAGGAGCAGGTGACCATCGCAGAGCAGCCCTATCAACAACAAATCTACTACCTGCTGCTGGCCCACAATTACTTTGGCCATTTCGGCTCTTATCTCATTTAATTTATTATTGAGATCAGATACGGGAGTGCGCTCCTCAAAAAATTGTTCTTCCGTTTGTTCTTCCATTAGTTTCTTTTTTTATAAAATTCCTGAATTTGTTCGTTCAATGCTAATAACTCAAAATCGCTCAACTCTTCCGATAGCTGTATCTGCTGAATGGCATTGTATAAAGCCTGCACCGCTTCGGGATGGATGCCACTTTTTTTACTGAGTGCAGCTATAAAATCTGTATTGACAGTATGCACATTTAAAAAATAACGGCTGCGTATATATTCATTAAAATAAGCAATCATTTTTTCAGCCATATTTTTATTGTTCTGCTCTGCAAGGTATAGACCAGCTATGGCTTCTGTAAATGCAACCGAGGTATTTTGCACCGGCTTTATAACCGGGATAATGCGTTGTTTTCTTTTGCCATTAAAAAAAATATACGCAAAAATCATGGCAAGCACTATCCAGAAAGCGATGGCCAGCGCAGGATGTTTGAGCAGGTAACTGAGTGCTGATGCTGATTTGCCATTATCCTCTTTGTAATTTATTTTATTGTAATAATTATCCCAAAAAATATTGCCGGGCTTTTCGCTCATCAGTTGCATGAGCTGTTTCATGTAATTGTAATTGTTTGCCGTAAGCAAAAAATAATTACTGAAAGCCCGTGGATCGCAATGAAGGTAAAGCCTTCCCTTACCAATAAAAAACACCACACAGTTGGGTTGGTTGTTACCATTGTAGCCAACTATTCTTCCCATGTTGCCATCAATCTCCGAAAAATAATTGCTGAATGGAATATAATAATAACTGAATGTATCCTGCTTACTCAGTTCATCAGGCAAAAGGTACACAAGTGTTTTTGAAAATCTTTCGCCCATAAATTTATTCATCCATTGAAAACTTGCCTGCCTCGTAAAAACCTTACCAAGCAAAGAACTGTCTATAACCGAAGCTGCAATAAAAGCAGTATTTCCTTCGCTTACAAATTCTACCAGGCTTTGTGCATCTTTTTCTGAGGCGTAATATTTATTACTGATGCTGAGGTAAAAAGAAAAAGAATCAATATGGGTATCGGCATAAAATTTTGCAAATGGTTTGCTGGTAAGCCCAATAAATTTACCAGGGTATATTTCGCCCAGTAAAGAATAGGCAGTGTAAGCACCAAAGGGGCGGGTATCTTTATACTGGTAGCGTTCCTTTAAATCGGGCAGGCCTGTTTTTTTATTGCAGCCTTGCAGCGTAACGAGTAATAAACTACAGAAAATTATATATTTATAAAAAGATAGCAATGCTGTGGTTAAATTTTTTGTAAGAATGCCGAATAGCGTCGTTGCACGGTTTCATACTGCTCCCGGGATACAGTAAAATTTCCATACCATACATATTCGTAGTGAAGAATTAATTTTGAAAAATCGTTTCGCCATTTCTGCGGCAGTTCCTGCACATAGCGGCTATTAGTTTTTTCCGGTGCAAAAATTACCAGGTTATTATCATTTAATTGCTGCAATGTTTTAAGAAAAAGGTAGCGCACTGCCATCCTGTAATCCCCCAGTTTGCAATATTGATTTACCAGTTTGTCGTAATCAGTTTGCCTGAATTCATCATCCACTTCGGCAATTGCTGTTGCACCGTTGTTGTTTGATGTTCTTTTAAAAATTGCTTTATTTTTTAGCAGTTGATACAAAATTACTCCTATAAAAAAAAGGGCAAGCAACCAAAAGAATAGTTTAAGAGCCGGGGCATTCAGCAGATGATCCATAAAAGAATTTCGTTGCCGGGTAGCCTGAATAGCCGCCGTATTTTGTTCTTTATCCTGCAAGGTCTTCAGCAGACTGTCTAAGTTTTTTATATAAGCAAATTCCTTTTTCTTTTTCCATTGGGCAATGGTATCGGGAACAATTAAAATGGGATGAATAAGGAGGATGGTATCTGTGGGTAATTCGTCTGTTGCTGCTTGCTCATCGTAGGTTTCCTCCTTCAATGAATCTGCAGATGGCCCAATCATTATAGCACTGTCTGCATCTTTATTTGGGTTAGTTTGTGCCTGCATATTTATACAGGCACTCCATAATAAAAATAATATAAATAAGCGTTTAATCATGGCCGTTGTACAAACGTTTTACAATAGAATCATTTTTAACCTGCAAGCCCTTTTTATGCAGGCGAATGGGCCATATTACAAAGTACCAGGTTATAAGCAGTAAGGATATAGCAAGGATGGCCACACCTGCCCACACAGGCAAACCGCTGCTGGCAGCTTTGGTAAAAGTGCGGCTCATTAAATGAGTGACATAGCTTTCTAAAAAGGAGGCAGTAATAAAAAAAGGCACGAGGCATATCAGTACTTTAGCTGCATCTTTTGCACCCCGTTTAAAAGATTCCAGCCGGGTGTAAGTGCCGGGAAACAACAGGCCGTTGGCAAGGATAAAGCCGGCAGCTCCCGCAATAATGATGGAAGATATTTCCAGTGTGCCATGAATCCAAACTACCAGGATGGATGCTGCACCCAAACCATTGGAAAAGAAAAGGTATTGAAAACAGCCCAGCATAATGCCATTACTCCAGAGTAAATTCAGTGTAACAAAACCAAGTGTAAAACCACCGATGAAAGTAAAAAATGCAACCCGGATATTATTAAATGCAATGCGGATAAACATACTGAACTGGTTATCGTCTTTATACACACCAAAGGGATCACCTTTGGCAATATTGTCTTCCGTCATCTCTACATAATTGCTGCCCAGCACGCCCTTAATAAAATCGGGATTGGCCTGAGCAGACAAAACACCTATGGTAACAAACAAAATAAAAAGAGCTGTTGTAAATAAAAAGATCCGTCGGTACTTCCAGAAAATTAGTGGCAGTTCATATTTCCAGAAGGCAGGAATGCGGCTGTACTTTTCTTTTTTATTCCGGTAAATATCCTGGTAAATAACTGCAGCAATGCTGTTGATCCAGCGGGTAACCTTGCTGCGTGGGTAATAAGTTTTGGCGTAAGACAAATCGTCTATCAATGTAATAAAACGTTCAGCCGTTTCATCGGGATTAGCGGATTTTTCCTGCTGGTAGCTGGTCCACTTATCTACATTTTTTTTAATAAACATTGCTTCTCTCATAGTAACGAATGATAAAGGGCAAGAGCAAATGTGCTAATTTTTTTTAGGATAGTTGCTTAATTATTGAATACAAGTTTCTGTTTATAGATATAGTGTAAATAAATGGCAAAAGATTTAATGCCTTTTCCTAAATGCTACAGCCTTTTTCCCAAATACAATTTGCCGCTTTTTTTATAAATAAAAAAATATGCTTTTAGGAGATGTTCTCTATTAGCAATGTATATTGCAAATAACATGTCTTCCATCCAGATCAATACCGTTTTTAATATAGACCTCGAATTTGAAACGGCTCCATTTCACAGGAGGTTGCTGGCTTATTTAATAGATTTTTTTCTGCTTATTATTTACCTGTACAGTGTTAAGTTCCTGCTCTACGAAGGCATGGGCATTAGTTTAAAAGAATTTATGGGGCTGGATATTTTGCTGATTTCGCTGCCCATGCTGCTTTATTCGCTCATCACAGAACTTACTATGAACGGGCAAACAATCGGAAAAAAAATGATGCAAATCCGGGTTATCAGCTTAGATGGCGGCGAGCCTGCAGCAGGGCAGTTTATACTGCGGTGGATCACTAAATTTTTTGAGTGGCCGTTTTTATTCGGGTATATTTTTAATGCTGCCGAAATGCTGGTGCTGTATATTTTTATTACCGGCCTGCTGGGCATAGGCGTTCTAATTGCAATTTCGCTTTCGCCAAAAAATCAGCGCCTGGGCGATATTGCTGCAGGCACGGTTGTAATAGACACCCGTAGCGAAATGACTGTAAATGATACGGTGTTTATCCCGATAGAAAATACGAATTACAAAGTACTTTTTCCACAGGTGATGCAATTATCAGACAATGATATCAACACCATAAAAACTGTAGTAACACAGGCAGTTAAAAGAAACAATGATGATATTTGTATAAGGGTAGAACAAAAAATAAAATCTGTGCTGCAGATTGAATCTGATTTATACGCACCCGACTTTCTTAAAAAATTGCTGGAAGATTATAATTACCTGGCCACAAAAGAATGAAACTTCCCTTACCTGCTTTCTATCACTTCTTTGGTAAAAATTGTAAGCTTACTTTCTTAAATAAATATTTAGGTTGCTATAGCTCATTTGTTTTTTGTTAAACAAATTACCTGCACAAGAATGCCAATAAATTTAATTGCAAATAAGTTTTGTAAAATATAAACTAACCTCAGGCAACAATGGATTTGAAAAATAAATTTGCCGCAGATGCGCAGACTAAAAATCTGCGCATCTGCGGCATAAAAATAAAAATGATATCCCTCGCTTTTACGACATAAATGCTGCTGCCCCTACTCCAAATATAAGTGCCAGTGCCAGCAATGCTAAGTAAACTATAACGATGATGCCAGTAATACGGTAAACTAATTTGAGGTTATGCAGAGACAAATTAAAGTTATCCTGATCGGTTGACTGCAATGCAATCTGCATTTTTGCCGCAAACCTGTATAAGAATAAACACATCACAAAATAAATAACGGCTATTACAATATAGATAGCAGATAAAAAACCTGCACCTATTATAGACTGGCTACCACTGAGGCCTGCACCACTCATTTTGCCTAGGAATGTACCGGCAAAAATAGCTGCCAGCAAAAGAAACCCTGCAATGATAAATCCTACTATAGCTAAAAATTTGGCCCAACGGGCTGTTTCATGAAGGTGTGCAAACGCAATACTATCCACCTGCAGGTCTGAAGTTAATAAATTTTCATTGTTTTCCATTGTGTTTAGTTGTTTTGGTTAAACAACGAATATGGAGGAGATTTCTTGATCTGCAAAAAATATTAATGTAGCAGCAGAGAACATTGAATAATGTAAAAATTTTAATATTCATATTTATTCTATTCCACATCCAAAAAATAAAACCGATTTAATAAAATCATCGCTTCAATTTATTAACAAAATAATTTTAGTGCAACGATATTTCTTAATACGCTCTTGCAAACAACACCCTTTGTGTACTGGCATTTCCGGTGAGAATACATTTGCCTTCTTCCAGTGCATTGTTTAAAGGA
>JBKJSJ010000066.1:0-5679 GCA_046595965.1 Ferruginibacter sp. | reverse complement strand
TGTATAATCCATTGTTTCTTATCCAGCGGGTTTCTGCCTGCACCATATTATAGTCTGCAAACAATACCTGGCTGCTGGTTTGCTGCACAGGGGGAAACATTTTTTTTGCAGGAGTTGCAGTAAAAGCAGCAGGTACGCTATGTAATTTTTTTAGTGATGCAGTTAATGCCGGCAGTGCCTGCGGGCCATAATATAAAACCTGGTGCTTATATTTTTGCAGGTTGTGCAGAATATTTACCAGCTCAGCAGAAGTAAGATTATTTATTTCATCTTCGCTTAGCACATAATTAAAAGGATTGGCTGCACCAAACCTGGCATAAGCAGTAAGACCATTTAAAATAGCTCCCTTGTTGGCTTTAGCATCTGTTCTTGATTTTGATATGCGGGCTTTCAATGCTTTTAGTGCAGCTTCATCTGGTTTGCAATTGGCCAGCAGGTCTTCAAACAACAGCACCCCTTTATCAAAATTTTCCTGCAATCCTTCAATCAATATCGAGGTATATTCAGGTCCTGCATTTACAGAAAAACTGCAGGCAATTTTATAAAAATCTTTGGTAATATCTTCTGCCGATTTTTTACCAGTACCTAAAAAAGAAAGATACTGTGCTGCCACGCCTAGTTTTTTATCGTTCCATGTACCCATATCTATGCGATAGCGCATGCGGAAAATGCTGTTGTCTTTATTTTGCACATACAACACACGGGCCGGGCCAAGGGTAGTTTTTTGCAGGTCTTTGTTATAGTTTATCCAAACAGGACTTACAGGGCTGGCGGGCATATTGTTGATAGCTTTTACAAAAGGCGATTGTTCTTTGCTATTGGTTTCTACCGGGGTAATGGCCGGCTTCTCTACTTTTACAATATTTTTATCTTCCCCTTTCCTTTTAAAAACTACTACATAATTATTTCCAAAGTAATTATTGGCAAAAGCAACAATATCTTTTTTAGAAATTTTTGATAGCTGGTCTACATAGGCTACCTGGTTTTTCCAGTCCTGTTCATTGGTAAATGCATCCATTAAATCAGATGCACGGGAGCTGTATGTTTCTGATGCCAGTATCGTACTTTTTTTAAGGTTGTTGATGATGGAGGTAATAAGGTTGTCATCAAAATTTCCTTTTTTAAGATTTTCTACTTCGCCCAGCATTAAGGTTTTTACTTCTTCCAGGCTCTGGCCCTGGGTGGCATTTCCACTCATGTACAAAATACCATAATCTATTAAAGTAAATGCAGAAGCGCCTGCCCTTAATAGTTTTTGTTTTTTTACCAGGTTCAAATCCATCAACCCTGCTTTGCCATTGGTAAGAATCTGACCTACCAAATCTGCCAGCAAAACATCTTTAGACTTATTGCCCGGCAATCTAAATCCGATCGTTACATTTTCTGCATCGGGGCCTACCACTTCTGCCACTATGGGTGCAGTGATGGGTGTTTCGGAATTAAAACTGTATTTAGCTACAGGCTTGTTTTGCATATAAGAAAAGGCCTTGTCTATTTTTTTTATCAGTACATCCGGGTTCATATCTCCACTCATTACAATGGCCATATTATTGGGCACATAATAAGTATTAAAATATTTTTTTATTTCTACCAGCGAAGGATTTTTTAAATGCTCAATTGTACCAATGGTTGTTTGCAAACCATAGTTGTGATTTTTAAATAACTCGCCAAATAATTTTTCAAATACCTTTCTGCCATCGTTATCCAGCCCACGGTTTTTTTCTTCATACACTGCTTCCAGTTCTGTATGAAAAATTCTCAGTTGTGGATTTCTAAACCGCTCTGCCTGCACAGCAATATATTTATCTATAGAAGCTGCCGGCACATCATCGGTATAAACAGTTTGCTCAAAAGATGTGAAAGCATTGGTGCCCTGTGCTCCCATGGAACTCATCATTTTATCGTATTCATTAGCAATGGAATATTTACTTGCCACGCCTGAAACGGAATCTATTTCATGATAAATGGCTTTGCGTTTATCAGGGTCGGTTGTTTTATTATATACTTCATACAAGGCACTTATTTTATCCAGCTCTGGTTTTTCTTTAGCCCAGTTAAGGGTACCATATTTATCGGTGCCTTTAAAAACCATGTGCTCCAGGTAATGCGCAAGGCCAGTGTTGGTAGCAGGGTCTGTTTTGCTGCCAGCCTTTACGGCCACATAACATTGAATGCGGGGATCTTTGTTGGTGGGGCTTAATATAACCGTCAACCCATTCTTTAAAGTATAGAACCTGGCTTTAGACGGATCGTTGGTTACATATTTATAAGTATATCCACCGGAAGCACCCTGTTTCCATTCAAACTTTGAAGGCTGTGCCCCTGCACTTGCTGAAATAATACATAAAGCAAATACTAAAAAATTTTTTAATAGTTTCATGAGTTTTTTATTTGTTATAATAGTGGAAGGTAAAAATAAATATTAAAGCAATCTAAACTTTACCGTTTATAATTTGATTAAAGTATTTTTGAAATTCATATTACTGTTTATGAAAAAATTTGCTAAAGGGCTGGGGAAACTTGTATTAGTTTTATTTGTGTTGTTTAATGGAATGCTCATTTTTCAAGCTTACAGCTTAAGCCACTTTTATGAGCCGGGCGAAGTAATTATAAAAAAACAGGCCGATAAAACGGGATGGGATATAACAAAAGAAATTTTATTTGGGCCAAACTTTGTCAAACAAAAAAACAGCGTGCCAGACAGTGCTGTGCAAACCCTGTATTTTACTACTGCAAACGGATTAAAATTAGAAGCATGGCTGTTGCCCACTCCTGCAGCTAAAGGCACAGTAGCTTTATTTCATGGTCATGGCGGCAAAAAATCTTCGTTATTAAAAGAAGCGGAGGTTTTTCGCAAGCTGGGCTACAATGCGCTGTTGTTAGATTTTAGGGCACATGGTGGCAGCCAGGGAAATACCTGCAGCATTGGGTTTAAAGAAGCAGAAGATGTAAAACTGGCATACAATTATTTAATAGCACAGGGTGAAAAAAATATTATTCTCTACGGCGTATCGCTTGGTGCAGCTACCATTACCAAAGCGGTAAATGATTATAAACTACATCCCTCAAAGATTATTTTAGACATGCCTTTTGCGTCATTGAGTGATGGCGTAAAGGGAAGATTGAGAATGATGAAGCTGCCGGAAGAACCTTTAAGTACAATGCTTACATTTTGGGGTGGCACACTGCAGGGTTTCTGGGGTTTTAATAATAAACCTTATGTATATGCCCGCCAAATAAAATGCCCGGTGTTGCTGCAATGGGGAAGATATGATAACAGGGTAACCCGGCAGGAAACAGAAAAAATTTATAACAATGTCCCCGGTGCAAAAAAATTAGTGATTTACGAAAGCAGCAGCCACGAATCGCTCTGCAAAAAAGAAACTATTAAATGGACAAATGAAGTAACCGCATTTATACAATAATGAACCAAGCCAACATTTCCATTAAGGATTATTCTTATTCATTACCCGAAGAAAAAATTGCTTTGTTTCCGCTTGCGCAAAGAGATGCATCTAAACTGCTTGTATATAAGGAGGGCAAAATAGAAGAAACTGTTTTTGCCAACATTGCCGCATTGGTACCCCCACAAACACTGATGGTTTTTAATAATACCAAAGTGATGAACGCAAGGATCCGGTTTAAAAAAATAACCGGGGCTGCCATAGAAATTTTTTGCCTGGAGCCGCTGGGAATTATTACTGAATACAGCAGCGTAATGAACACTACCCAAAAAATGCAGTGGAACTGCCTGGTAGGCGGCGCTGCCAAATGGAAAAACGAAGTGCTGGAAAAAAATATTTTAGTGGATGGAGAACCCGTTGTTTTAAAAGCAAAGCTGATAGAAAAATTATCAGATGCCTATTGCATTGAATTGTCCTGGATCCCCGCAAGCTTTTCATTTGCTGACATTATAGAAGCAGCAGGCGATACACCCCTGCCACCCTACATTAAGCGCAGTACAGATGCTGAAGACAGCAGCCGCTATCAAACCATCTTTGCACTGCGGCAAGGTTCGGTAGCCGCACCTACAGCAGGACTGCATTTTACAGAAAATATTTTTAAAAAACTAGCTGCAAAAAATATCAGCAAAACTTTTGTTACCTTACATGTAGGTGCCGGTACATTTAAACCGGTAAAGGCTGCAACCATGCAGCATCATGAAATGCATGCAGAATATATGGATGTGGATGAACAAACAATTTTGCAACTGAAAAAAAATATTGGTAAAATTGCTCCAGTAGGCACTACCTCCTTAAGAACTATTGAAACACTTTACTGGCTGGGAGTAAAAACATTTTTAAATCCCGGGGAAAAAATGCTTTTTTTAAAGCAATGGGATGTGTATGAAGAACCACTGGTATCATCCTGCATTTCTGCAACAGATGCTTTGCAGGCATTGCTAAACTGGATACAACAAAATAACCGGAAAAATATTTTTACCCAAACCCAACTGCTTATTGCGCCTGGTTATCGTTTTCGGGTGGCCAATATATTAGTCACCAATTTTCATCAGCCACAGTCAACTTTATTGCTATTGGTAGCTGCTGCCATTGGCAACGATTGGAAAAAAATGTATGATTATGCACTGCAAAATGATTTCAGGTTTTTGAGTTACGGGGATGCTAATCTGATACATATTTCTTAGCAGGGAGAGTCACACTTGCCAACCTGCACAATTTCATTTGTCCTTTTTTCTCCACTAAAATATACTGGCATCAATAATTTAAATGCAACCATTTAAAATGCAGATCCAATTATTATAATATCTAATTTAGATATCTAAATAATTCATCATGAACATTTACGATTCTGAAGAAAAAATAAAGGAAAGTTTTTCTCCTGATTTAATTCCCGAAGAACAATTGCAAACGCAATGGAGCGAACTGATACAAATAAAAAAAGCCATTTACAAACTGCATCAGCAAAAAAAGAAAA
This sequence comes from Ferruginibacter sp., assembly GCA_046595965.1. Taxonomy (GTDB): domain Bacteria; phylum Bacteroidota; class Bacteroidia; order Chitinophagales; family Chitinophagaceae; genus Ferruginibacter. Next base: position 741 of record JBKJSJ010000066.1, on the reverse strand, counting down.
AGTTATCTATACTGGATATAGGTGTGGGCACTGGCAGAATCATCAAGCATCTTTCCTTTATTCCAGAAATTTGGAATTGTATAGATAGTTATACCGGCATTGATAATAATGATAACTGCCTTACCATAGCCCGGCAAAATATTAATGAATGGAACCTGGCAGATAAAGTTTCGGTCATTCGACTGGAAGCAAAGGATATTCTTTACCTGCAAAAAAAATATGACATTATAATGACAACCTGGTTTACCCCAGGCAATTTTTACCCACACGATTTTGATTTTAATTCCTACAACCCTTCACAGAAAAGGCTTTCCTTAAAAAACAATCCTGCTTTTACCAGGGTATGGAGCCAGGCAGGGCAGATGCTGAAAAAAAACGGGATGGTAATCCTTGGGAGTTGTTACTATCAAAACGACCCTACACGAATTAAACAGGAAAACTTTTATAAACAATTAGGTATGACGGTGATTACCGATGAAAAAGATTTATTTACTGCCACAAAGGAGGGTTTCTGGAGCCAGCGGCTTAGCATATCACAGATTAAAAAATACTTAACCACTGCTAATTATAAGAAATATAAAAAAATAGATCTGGATGAATACAAATTTGCTTTCCAGGTACAGCTATTTAATTAATGTATTTTTTTTCTTATGTTTGCTGCTTAACCAAACAAACCAATGCTATGACAAAGAAATTATCATTAGTACTAAGCCTGATGATGGCACTTTTATCCTTTAATGG
>JBKJSJ010000287.1:0-15111 GCA_046595965.1 Ferruginibacter sp. | reverse complement strand
AAAATACTTTGAATAAAATTTCTTTTGTGAGTGAGCATGGCCAGCATACTCACATGCTTATTGGCAATAAAAGATTTAATAGCATGTTCAAAATCATCTCCATAAACCGGGGCAGCTTCTATTGATAACCCAGGGTGTAGTTCTTTTTGTGTTTTGCAAAACACTTCTATATTTCTCCTGTTGTCCAGATATTCAGTAGCCTCAGCTTTGTTCTCATCTGTAAAAACAGTAATAAGAACCGGTATATTAAATAATGTGGCTATTTTAAAAACCGTTTCCACTGCCTGCGGTGCTTCATAAAAATCATTCATTGCCAGCAAAATGTTTTCCGGTGCTGTCCATTCAAATAATAAGGGTATGGCTAATACCGGGATAGCTGAGTTGCCAATTACTGCAGCCGTAATGCTGCCAAATAATTTTTCTCTTACTGCTGCATCGCCTACTGTGCCCATTACTACCAGGTCGGCTTTATTTTTTGCAGCCGCTTCTTTTATGGCTTCTTCTACAAAACCATTATATACCTGGTGCGTTACTTTTATACCGGCTACATCTCTTGTCGCCTGCGCCAGTAACTCTAATTGCCGGTGGGTTTTTTCCATTAGTTCCCCATCATAGTCTTTCTGCAGAATTACATTTTCATTAAGCGAAGCATGGCTAAGCCCCGTAACATACAATAATATAATTTCAGCCTTGCTAAGTTTGGCCAATTCTGCAGCATAGTCTAAAGCTTTATTGGCATTGGGCGAAAAATCAGTAGGAACTAATATTGTTTTCATGATGCTATATTTTGATACAAATAAAGATAAATTTACTATAAATAAAACTGATATGCATCAGCCGACTGAATGATGATTTTTTCAAAAAGCTTTTACTTGTAAAATTTTTTTATTTGCCAAAACCACTTTGTCATTTCGTTGAGCGTTTAATATGCCCCGATAAGCGCTTGCTGTTTATAGTTATTTATTCAAAGTTTTCAATAGACTCCAGAGAAGTCACTTTTTTTGAGGTGGACCTCTGTATCCGGTTAGTCATTGATCCTGATTTTTTATAAACAAGATGTTCCTGCGGAGCTCAACTAAATGCCATTGCCCTAAACCCCTAAACCCCTAAACTCCTAAACCCCTAAACTCCTAAACCATTTCCCCTTCATTCCTGATTGATATCATTTTTAAACTGATAAACATCATTGGCTGTGCCTGTGTATTAAATTAGTTTTACCCACTAAATACTACACTTTATAAAATCAGCAACACATATAAAAGCTCCCTGTTATCATTGCGGCGAGCCCTGCCTGGAAACCATTATGGAAGATGGTCATCCTTTTTGCTGCAGTGGTTGCAGCCAGGTTTACCTGCTGCTGAATGAAAATGATCTCTGCACTTATTACAACTTCGATAAAACACCCGGCATAAAAGCAAAAGGGAAATTTGTGAGCAGCCGTTTTGCTTACCTGGAAGATGAAACCATCATCCGGCAGTTGGTACTTTACAGCAGCCCCACACAAATGAACGTAAGCTTTAGCCTGCCGCAGATGCATTGTGCATCTTGCATTTACCTGCTGGAAAACCTGCACAGAATAGAGCCAGGTATCATCCGGTCCCAGGCACAGTTTGAGCGAAAGGAAGTATTTGTAAGTTTTGATCCATCGCTTATTTCACTAAGAAAAGTAGTGGAGCTGCTGGCATTTATCGGTTACGAACCTGCCCTTAGTTTAAATGATGCCAATCCACAAAAGAAATCCAGCTTCAACCGCAGGCGCATTATAGAACTGGGCGTAGCAGGTTTTTGTTTTAGCAATATTATGATGCTGAGTTTTCCCGAATATTTTTCTGGTGGAGCCATAGCAGAGCAGGGGCTTAAGCAAACTTTTTTATGGATCATCTTTTTTCTATCTGTTCCTGTTTTATTTTATAGTGCCAGCAGCATTTTTATTTCGGCAGGCAAGGGGCTGCGGCAGCGCATCATAAATATTGATGCTCCCATAGCACTGGCGCTTGTCATTGCTTTTGGCCGAAGCTATTACGAAATTATTTCGGGTACGGGTAGTGGTTACCTCGATTCTGGCACCGGCATTATTTTCTTTATGCTCATTGGCCGGTGGTTTCAAACCAAAACCAATGATGCCATTTTTTTTAACCGGCAATACCAGTCATATTTTCCATTGGGCGTTTCAGTACTGAGAGATTGTAGCGAGCAAAATATTCCTGTAACTAAACTAATAGTGGGCGATATCATCATTATCCGCAATGAAGAAATGGTTCCTGCAGATGCGCTGCTGCTGGAGGGCGAAGCCAATATAGATTACAGTTTTGTAAGCGGCGAAGACGTGCCGGTGCAGCCAAAACAGGGCACCGTTTTGTATGCAGGCGGTAAACAAAAAGGTGCGGCCCTGCAGTTGCAGGTAGTAAAAGAACCATCGCAGAGTTATATTACCCAATTGTGGAACAACGATGTATTTGCAAAAGCAAAACACCGGGAGCCTTCTTTTATTCATCCATGGAGCAGGTATTTTACTGCGGTGCTTTTTAGCATTGCGGCTATGGCTGCGGCGTACTGGAGCATTCATGATGTTTCTAAAGTGTGGCTGGTAGTAACGGCGGTGCTCATAGTGGCCTGCCCCTGTTCGCTGCTGCTTTCTGCAACCTTTACTTTTGGCAATATGCTGCGCATTTTTGGCAGGCATAAACTGTATCTTAAAAATGCATCGGTTATAGAATCGCTGGCTGCCATTAATACCATTGTGCTGGATAAAACCGGCACCATCACCCAACCTGGAAAAGCAGATATGCAGTACCGTGGAGAAACCCTGAGCGGAGAAGAAAAAAATTGCATCCGGTGGGCAGCTTCCCAATCGTCGCATACACTCAGCCATTCGGTAGCTGCTTTTATTCCACCTACATTATCTACCCCAAAAAAACAGTTACCAAGTTTTTCGGAAATAGCCGGCAGCGGCCTTATGGCAAGCATGAATGGTATGCAGGTGCAGTTGGGCTCCGCAGCTTATATACAACCCGGTGCCGCCTATCCGGCGGCAGACAGTGCCAGGGTATATGTAAAAATAAATGATACTTACAAAGGCTTTTATGAAATATTCAACAGCTACCGGCCGGGCATAGCCGAAATGGTAAACGATTTTGTGCAGCATGGATACCAGCTTCATTTATTATCGGGCGATAATGATGCAGAAAAAAATAACCTGGTAAAATTATTTGGAGAAAAAAAATTGCTGCATTTTAATATTTCTCCAAAGCAAAAACTAAAATACATACAACAACTGCAGAAAAAACCCGCCAAAGTTTTAATGTTGGGCGATGGCCTGAATGATGCGGGTGCATTGATGCAGGCCGATTGCGGCATTGCAGTAAGTGACGATGCCGCCCGTTTTTCTCCCGCCTGCGATGCTATTATAGATGGGGGAGCAGTAAATAAATTATTTGCTTTACTTCAATATGCCAAAGCAGGCAAAAAAATAGTAACGGCCAGTTTTATTTTATCTATCCTTTATAATATTGTAGGTATATCGTTTGCCGTGCAGGCAAAACTATCTCCGCTCTTTGCCGCCATACTCATGCCTGCAAGCAGTATCAGCATTGTATTGTTTGTAAGTGTGGTTACTTCCTGGGTGGCCCGCCGAAAAGGTTTATAATATCCACATGATTTATGTCATACCCTGTTTTGATACGGGTCATTATTAAAAATGCTCATTACTCCTACTTTTGAAAAAATAAAATCCCACAAATTATGAGTGTTTTATTTATTCTTATCGGAATTAGTATGATGGTAGCCGGTTCTTTCCTGGCTGCATTTATATGGAGTGTAAACAATGGCCAGTATGATGATGATTATACACCATCTATCCGGATGCTTTTTGATCATTCACAAAAAGAGGCTTCCACAGAACCAACCAAATAACCAAAATAATATATAAAAATGCAGGTAGAAAAATTCTATTACGACAACAGGATAGTTAAAAATTTTGCGTTCGCCACCATATTGTGGGGCGTAGTAGGAATGCTGGTAGGCTTGTATGCGGCGTTGCAATTGGTATTTCCGCAGCTCAACTTTACGCAGTATGGTTCCTTTGGCAGGCTGAGGCCGCTGCATACCAATGCAGTTATTTTTGCCTTTGTGGGCAATGGTATTTTTATGGGGGTGTATTATTCTTTGCAGCGTTTGTTAAAGGCAAGAATGTACAGTGATGTATTGAGTAAAATTCATTTTTGGGGCTGGCAGCTCATTATTGTTGCTGCTGCTATTACACTTCCCCTTGGCCTTACACAGGGAGCAGAATATGCTGAATTAATCTGGCCAATAGATTTGGCCATTACCATTATCTGGGTAGTGTTTGGATGGAATATGTTTGCCACCATTATTAAACGTAGAGAAAAACACTTGTATGTAGCGATTTGGTTTTACATAGCCACCTTAATTACGGTGGCAGTGCTTCATATAGTGCGTTCGGTAGAGTTGCCTTATAGCTGGCTGCACAGTTATACCTGGTATGCAGGCGTGCAGGATGCGCTGGTGCAGTGGTGGTACGGGCACAATGCAGTAGCATTTTTTCTTACTACTCCCTACCTTGGCCTGATGTATTATTTTATGCCCAAGGCAGCCAACCGCCCGGTATATTCCTATCGTTTATCCATCATTCACTTTTGGTCTTTAATATTTTTATACATCTGGGCAGGGCCGCATCATTTGCTTTATACAGCATTGCCCAACTGGGCACAGTCGCTGGGTATTGTTTTTTCTATCATGCTCATTTTTCCCAGTTGGGGTGGTATGATCAATGGTTTACTTACGCTTCGTGGCGCATGGGACAGGGTGAGAGATGATGTGGTTTTAAAATTTATGGTGGTAGCCGTAACCGCTTATGGGATGGCCACTTTTGAGGGTCCGATGCTTTCGCTAAAAAATGTGAGTGCTATTGCGCATTACACAGACTGGATAGTGGCGCATGTACACGTAGGTGCCCTGGGTTGGAATGGTATGCTCACATTTGGTATCCTCTACTGGCTGATACCCCGCATTTTTAATACGCCATTGTATTCAAAAAAATTAGCAGCTAATCATTTTTGGCTGGGCACATTGGGTATCATCTTTTATGCAGTGCCTTTATACTGGGCGGGCTTTACCCAAAGCAGCATGTGGAAAGAGTTTACAGAAAGCGGGCAATTAAAATACGCTTTCCTGGAAACCGTTACTTACATGAAACCTTTTTATGCCATGCGTTCGCTGGGTGGTGCTTTGTACCTGGTAGGCGCACTGTTAATGGTTTATAATATTTACAAAACAGCTAAGGCCGGCAAGCTGGTGACCGATGAAGCTGCAGAAGCTGCGCCGTTAATGAAAGATGGGGCTAAACATGTGGGCGAGCACTGGCATCGCTGGATAGAACGCAAGCCTATACAAATGATGGTGCTTGCTTTGGTAGTTATTTTAATTGGGGGTGCTATAGAAATTGTTCCTACATTTTTGGTTAAGAGCAATGTGCCTACCATCAGCAGTGTGAAACCTTATACACCACTGGAGTTGCAGGGAAGAGATCTTTATGTAAGAGAAGGATGCTATACCTGTCACTCTCAAATGATACGGCCTTTCCGCAGCGAAACAGAACGCTATGGCGAATATTCCAAAGCAGGAGAATTTGTGTACGATCACCCGTTTCAATGGGGTAGTAAAAGAACCGGGCCCGACCTTGCCCGTGAAGGTGCAGGTAATTTAAAAAAATCAGACGGCTGGCATTTCCGTCACTTCCGGGAGCCGGCATCTATGAGCGAAGGATCTATTATGCCTCCTTATCCATTTATGATCACACAGGAATTAGATACATCCAGTACTGCGGCAAAAATTAATGCCATGCGCACACTCGGTGTGCCTTATGCAGCCGGTTTTGAAAATACTGCCAACGAACATTTGATGAGCCAGGCAAATCTGATTGTGAGCAATCTTAAAACAGACAGCATCCGCATATCGCCTACCAAAGAAGTTATTGCTTTAATAGCTTATATGCAGCGCATGGGAACTGATATTACTAAACAAAAAAATTAATAACAGCATGTATAAATTTATTCAGAAATATATGGAAACGATGGATCATATAGCAGTTTATCCCATGATATCGCTGCTGGTGTTTTTTATCTTTTTTATAGTGTTGCTATACCTGGTTATTAAGATGGATAAAAAGTCAGTACAGTTTTTATCCAATATTCCATTTGACAAAGAAGAAGAATCAAACAATTAATCTATTTAAAAAAAATGTGTATATGCGATTTATAAAAACCTTGTTTATTTTTTTCACGCTGCTGCTGGCAGGTTCGTCCCTGGTGCTTGCACAGGTGGCAGATGCAGCCGTTACAGAAGTGAGGTCTTCTACCAACATGCTGTCTGTTTTAATGATCATTATTTCGCTGGTGCTTGCATTTGTTGTTTATGCAATGGGCCAGGTATTGCTTACCCTTACCCGGCAGGTGATGGATAAAAATAAAACAGGCACAAATATTTTACCGGCTGTTTTCATTATTGGCCTTATGCTGCTAAGTGTGGGTTCTCAGGCACAGGATGCTGCAGTAGATGCAGTGGTAAAAGTGCTGCCCAATTATGGCGGGATGGATGCTACTGGTTTTTGGGTAATGGTATTTGTTATTGGTATTGAAACAATAGCTATTCTGGTAATGCTGTTTTTTATAAAGCGCATTCAGCAGGAGATGGTACCGGCAAAAATAAAAGTTCATTCGGTTGCTTTTACACAATGGTGGGCCAGGGTAAACAATAAATTTTTTACCAAAGCAGTAGCCGTAGAAAAAGAAGCAGATATTTTACTCGATCATGATTATGATGGTATAAGAGAACTGGATAATGCACTGCCTCCCTGGTGGAAATATGGTTTTATCATTACCATTGTTTTTGCGGTGGTTTACCTTGTTCATTTTCATGTGCTGGGCAGCGGCAATAACCCCACGCAGGAGTATAATGCAGAAATGCTGAGAGCTGCTGCACAGCAGGAAGCATATCAAGCCAAAAACAAAGACAAGGTAGATGAAAATAATATATTACTGGCCGATGCAGTGGGCATTGCAGCAGGCAAAGAAATTTTTCAGCAAACCTGCTGGGCCTGCCACGGCAGGTTGGGCGAGGGTGGGGCCGGTCCTAACCTTACAGACGATTACTGGCTGCACAAAGGATCACTCAATGATATTTTTCATTCTATCAAAACAGGTTACCCCGATAAAGGAATGCAGGCCTGGGAAAAACAATTTAATCCAAAACAGATCAGCAATATTACCAGCTTTATTGTAAAATTAAGTGGTACAAAGCCGCCCAATGGTAAGGCACCGCAGGGCGATATTTTTACTGCAGCACCCGTTACAGATTCTACCCTGGATATTAAAGATAGTCTTCAAAAAAAATAATTTTTAAACCGGAATGCAGGAAACATTAACCATAGAAAAAAAAGCAGAAGCATTCCGGGATTCGGTGGCCACCATTACAAAGGAGGGCAACCGAAATTATATTCATCCAAAAAAGCCAAAAGGAAAATTATATAACCTGCGTACCTGGTTCAGCATTTTTTACCTGGCAGTTTTTTTTACATTGCCTTTTATAAAAGTAAATGGCGGGCCTTTGATTATGTTTAATATCATGGCACGCAAGTTTATCATTTTTGGATTAACCTTTTGGCCACAGGATTTTTTCATCTTTGGCATTGGCATGCTAACTTTTATTGTATTCGTCATTTTATTTACGGTGGTGTTTGGCAGGGTTTTTTGCGGATGGGCATGCCCGCAAACCATTTTTATGGAAATGGTTTTTAGAAAAATAGAATACTGGATTGATGGCGATGCTACTCAGCAAAAGCATTTAAAATCTATGGCATGGAATGCAGAAAAAATAAAAAAACGGGTATTAAAATTTGTTCTTTTCTTTTCGCTTTCTTTTTTAATTGCCAATTTTTTTCTGGCTTATCTCATCAGCATGGATCAGTTGCTGAGTTACATAACTCACCCGGCAGCTAATGTGGGTACCCTTATTTCTCTTTTTATTTTTACGGTGATATTCTTTTTTGTCTATTGGTGGTTTAGGGAGCAGGTATGTATTGTAGTGTGCCCTTATGGCCGCCTGCAGGGTGTGTTGCTGGATAAGAATTCTATTGTGGTGGCCTACGATTATAAAAGAGGAGAGCCCCGTGGAAAACTGAGCAGGCAGGATAACCCCAAAGTAAAAGACGACCACGACTGCAAATGCACCGACTGCAAGGGAGATGGCGGTTGTAATGATGCTGTAAAAAAAATGGAAGCTGTGCAACCCGTACAAGTGCATGCCAATGGAGATTGTATTGATTGTTTTGCCTGCGTGCGGGTATGCCCCACTGGTATTGATATAAGAAACGGCACTCAATTAGAATGCGTAAACTGCACTGCCTGCATAGATGCCTGCAACGACATAATGACCAGCATTCATAAACCCGAAGGGCTCATAAGGTATGCATCGGAAAACAGCATTCAGGACGGTATTCAGTTGAAATTTACCAGGCGTATAAAAGCATATACGGCTGTGTTGGTTTTGCTTATTTCATTGCTGGTATTTTTATTGGTGAGCCGCACAGATTTAGATGCAAGGCTCATGCGCACGGCAGGTATGACTTACACGGCTTTGCCCGATGGCCGCATCAGTAATTTGTATAATCTTAAATTAATTAATAAAACGCATAAGGATATTCCGGTTTTATTAAAGCTGCAAAATATACCCGGAGAAATTACCCTTATCAACCCTAAAAATAATATTGTAAAAAAAGAAGCATATATAAGCCTGCAGTTTTTTGTAAAGCTTAAAAGAGGGGATGTAAAAGGTTGGAAAACGCCGGTAGAAATTGGTTTATACGAAAACGAAAAAAAGATTAAAATCATTACGGCCAATTTTGTAGGGCCTGAAGTGTACGAATAAAAAAAATAATTTTTATGAACTGGGGATATAAAATTGTATTGGTATTTGCTGTTTTTATTTCGGGGATACTTTACCTGGTGGTGGGTTCGTTTTCTCAAAATAGCGACCTGGTGGCAACGGATTATTATGAGCAGGAACTAAAATACCAAACCACTATTGATGCAACTGTGCGGGCCAATGCACTGAGTGAAAAAGTAAAGTGCAGTGTAGAGATCGATACCCTGTTCATAACCTTTGCCCCAGAGATGAAAAATATAAAATTAAATGCAACTGTGTGGTTGTACTTTATAGCTGATAAAAAGAAAGATATAAAAAAAACAATTGAAACATCAGAAGGAAAAACTTTTATACCCTTAACAGCCGCCAATAAAGGATTGCACGATGTAAAAATAAACTGGGTGGCTGCGGGCAAAGAATATTATTACGAACAAAAAATATTTTTGCAATGATGGCATTATTAATAGCAGCATTTGTTATGGGCGGTATTGGCAGCCTGCATTGCGTAGGTATGTGCGGTCCGTTGGCATTGTCGCTGCCTGTTGTTGCAACAAATAATGCTGGCAAGATGTTGTACACATTATTATACAACCTTGGCCGCGTGGTTACCTATGCGGTACTAGGTGCGGTACTGGGTTTTATTGGGGCATCTTTTGCTTTATTTGGTTTTCAGCAAGGGTTGAGTATTATTGCTGGCTCGCTTATTATCATATACCTTTTATGGCCACGCAATAAATTGATGATTGCGAGCAACAGCCGGGTACAATATTTTTTTGCATCAATAAGAAGTAAGCTGGGCAAACTGTTTGCTCAAAAAAAATACCATTCTGTATTTTTTATTGGCCTGCTAAATGGTTTGCTTCCCTGTGGCCTGGTGTATATGGCAATTGCTGCAGCAGTATCTACGGCATCGGTAGTAAGCAGCAGTTTGTTTATGGCAGCATTTGGGCTGGGTACCTTGCCGCTTATGTGGAGCCTGAGTTTTTTTGGAAGTTACATTACCGTGCAGAGCAGAATTACTATCAGGAAGGCATACCCGTATTTAATGTTTGCAATAGCCTGTTTGCTGATTGTAAGAGGATTGGGCTTAGACATTCCTTACCTGAGCCCGGGTATTAATAACAGTGGCACTGCTATCGAAAAGGGGATAGAATGCCATACAATAAAATGAAAACCCTATGAAAGGGAATATAAACAGACAGAATATATTTTTTGAAAATAAGTATATGGGAGAGATAAAAATTTGTGGAGCCGATCAGTTTATGCACGAGATCCTTACCTGGGAACGGGCACTGAATTTTTATATGCAGGAGAATGCGTTTTTAAAAACCAGGCTTTCGCAGGTGGTAGATAATAATACCGATAAGGCTTTTGTAAACCTTGCAGAGCATTTTAATAACCGTTTTATATTAACTGATGAATATATAAGCCAGTTAACGCAGGATAACAAAACACAAAAAGAAATTGTAAAACGATCTATACTGGGCAATGACCTGCAGGATATCCTCATGAATAAACTGCAGAAAAAACTACGCACCGAAATGGAAGATTTTGAAAAAGAAATTTCCGGACTTAAAAATGAGTTTAATAAAAAACTGGTTTCTTACTTAAAAATCAATTGAGCATCAGGCTTAATTTCTTTTCATTTAAAATAGAAATTTTACTTCCGTTTATTTCAATCAGTTTTTCGCCTTTAAAATCGCTGAGGGTTCTTATAAGTGACTCTGTAGCAGTGCCTGCAATATTTGCCAGGTCTTCTCTGCTCAACTGTATGCTAAAAATATCTTCCTCCGGTTTGCGGTATTTATTCAGCAGTATAATAAGTGCATTGGCTACCCGCTTGCGCAGGGAGTTGTAAGCAATATCCAGGAGTTGTTTTTCTTTTTCTGTAATGTTCCTGGCAAGCAATTGAATTATTTTTTTTGTGGCATCCTTATTATGATAGAGTAGTTTTTCAAAAGCTTCTATGGGTACTTCAGCCACAATGCAATCGTCTATTGCCTCTGCAGTTTCTTTATAAGTACCTCCTTCCAGCAGGGCAGTATAGCCCATAAAATCGCCATCAGAATAAAGGCCAATGGTAAGCCCTTTGCCATCTTCATTGCTGATATAGGTTTTTACTTTTCCCTGCACCAGAAAAAATAATTTTTGTGGATGATTGCCCCTGCTGTAAATCACCTGTTTTTTTCTATAAGTATTTTCTGGCCTGTTGGCGGTAATGTTTTCCAGTGCATGGCTGCCTTCAAATTCAATCAGCATTTCCTTCATCCCTTTTACATCGGGAGAATAAGTTTTTTGCAGCAGGGTAATTTTTTTCATCCTGCTGTCTATGGCATTCAGCAATTCACTATCGGTAAAAGGTTTGGTAATATAATCATCGGCACCCATTTCCATTCCTCTTCTAAAGTCGCTTCTTTCTGATTTGGCAGTAAGAAAAATAAAAGGCACAGCCGCCAGCTCTGGATTTTTATTGAGCAGGTGCAGTACCCCATAACCATCCAGTACGGGCATCATAATATCGCAGATTATTAAATCGGGAATATCCTTTAAAGCCATTTCTACACCAGCTTTTCCGTTTTCGGCAGTAGATACTTTAAAGCTGGCCAGCTCCAATATTTCTGCTGTATTTTCTCTAATGTCTTTGTTATCTTCTATCAGTAATATATGTTGCTTCATTCCCTTTATTGGTTTGATGGGGCATTAAAAATAATGGAAAATTCGGTACCTTTCTCAAGTTCGCTTTTCCAGGTGATGGTTCCTTTCATTAATTCTACATATTTGGCCACAATATGCAGCCCAAGGCCTGTGCCCTGGATATTGGTTACATTCCCTGCTCTAAAGAATCTTTCAAAAAGGTGTAGCTGGTCTTTTGGCGGAATGCCCATCCCATTGTCTTTAATATGCATTGTAAATTGCCCACCGGTGTTGTACGAATCTATTAGTATGCTTCCGTTTTCCGGAGAAAACTTTATGGCATTGCTCAGTAAATTAAAAATGATATTGCGCAGCAGCGATTCGTCTAACACTAACCAGTCCCAGCCGGTATGGGTGTAAGTTATTTTTTGCCCCGGCCTGGCATGTACCTGCATTTCGCTGCATAGCTGGGTTATAAATTCTTTTATATTTAAGCGGATATTTTTTATTTCTATTTTTCCATCTTCTATTTTACCAATAGATAAAAATTCATTTAAAATATTGGTAAGATTGTTTACCGATGTTTTTATGCGGTTTATATGCCGGTCTCTTTTATCCTGCTCTGATGATTCTACATATTTTGCCAGCAACGATGCAGAAGAGAGGATGGTACTTAATGGAGTGCGGAATTCATGCGATGCCATAGACACAAACCTGCTTTTAAGATCGCCCAGTTCTTTTTCTTTGCTCAATGCATGTGTCAGTTCATCCCTGGATGCTTCTATCTGCTGCAGGGCAAGCTGCAACTGGCTTGTTCTAAGCTCCACTTTTTCTTCCAGTTCATCGTTCAGCTCTTCTATTTTCCTGTTGTTGGCTTCTAGTTGTTCTTTTTGCACAATCACAGAATTTTCTATTTGTTTGCGCAAGGTTATATCACTTACAAAAGCAATTACAAACATGCCCTGGCTGGTATTAAAATTACTCAGGCTTACTTCTACGGGAAACTCTGTTCCATTATTTCTTAATCCGAATAAATCTCTGCCAATACCCATTGGCCGGTGGCTTGGGTTTTTTGTATAATTTTCCCTGTGTTTGTAATGAATGTGGTCGTAGCGGCGGGGTATGAGCACTTCTATATTTTTGCTCACAAGTTCTTCATTATTTGTATAGCCAAACTGCGATAAAAGAAACTGGTTTACCATTTCAATTCTGCCTTCTGCATCGGTTACCACAATGCCTAAAGAGGCATGTTCAAACAAGGCTTCAAACCTTTCATTCACTTTTTTTAATGCACTATCCATTTATTTAAAAGCCTGTTTTTTTGTAAAAATAGCCATTTGTACCGCTCATAATTAATTTTTATCATTCATTACAATTAATAATCAGGTATAAAGCAGCCAAATGTTTATTATTAATCACATTTTTTACACAATACTTAATAAGCCAAATCAGCCATGTGTTAAATCAGTATTTTTACTGCTTAAAGTGTAAATAACGCATGAGTAAAAAAATTAAACATTGCTCGTTTTTTTTTATTGCTGTATCTTTTTTTTATTGTTCTACAGTAATCGCCCAGGCAACTTTCAAATTAAAATATAAACGTTCTGCTGTATATGCCGGCATAGAAGTAGGGTCAAAAGGCGTTAAATTAAGCGTACTGGAGATAAGTAAAAGTGCACAGCATACCAGCAATTTCAATGTATTAAAAGATTCATCTGTAAATACTGATTTTATTAGTTTTTCAGCTTCCACATTTTCAGCTACTCTTAATGCTTTAACCGGCCTTTATGGGGTAGCAAACCTGCAGTATAAAATAGCTCCCGAAAATATTTATACCGTGGTAAGCAGTGGTGTAAAAGTGCAGGCCGAAAAAGATAATAAACTGGCATGGGTAAAAAACCTTTCCGATTCATTCAGAAAAAAAATTAATGAACCCCTGCGCACTCTAAACCTGGTAGATGTGGTGGACGAAGCCCGACTGTCGCACCTGGGTATTGTTCCCGAAGCCAAAAGGTATTCTACTTTTCTTATAGATATTGGCAGTGGCAATACTAAGGGTGGATATTTTCCCAACAGCAATACCACCGACCTTAAACTTTTTCAATTAACCTGGGGAACCAAGAGTGTAGCCAATGGAACTGAAAAAAGAATGGAGGATGATAAGAGTCTTGGCAATTTTCAAAAACAACTGTACCGGGTGCTGGAAGGATCTGCCAACCAGGAAATTATTTATGCAGTAAATGTAAGTGGTGCATATAATATGAGCGACAATATTGCTTTTAGCGGCGGCATAGCCTGGTCTGTAGCCACTTTAATATATCCCGAGCTGCTGGAAAATGATGTGGTGCCCGTAACGTACAATGGGGTTTTAAAATTTAATGAGCAGTTATACAAAGACTATGCTGCGTTTGCTCCTGCAGTTTTGGTGAATAATATTACAGATAAAAATATAGATAAGATACCTATAGCCGAAGAAATAAAACGAGTACAGAAAGTGTTTGATCAGCGGGCCCTGATGGCCGGCACAGGATTGCTGCTTAAAATAATGCGGCAGTTTGAAGGTGTGTATGAACACAAACAATTTTTCCTTGTTAAAAACGGTCAGGTAGGATGGATATCTGCTTATGTAGATCAGCAGCAAAGTGTTCGTTAAAATCATCATTTTTTCTAATTGCCTACGCTCATGAAAGAGTCCCGGATATCTATGCTACTGCTGCTTTCTATGTCTTTGCTGCTATTGGCATTTGTTATCCTTTTTGTATGGGGCTTTACCTACTACCGCAAAGCTGTAAACACAACTCCTCTAACTTCTACTGTGGCAAAAGATACGATTGTAAATGTTGCAGACCAACCTAAAGATTCTGTGCAAAAAATGTATGCTGCTACGCTCAATAAATTAAATGCTGCATTGGATTCTACCCGCATTGTTACAGATTCGGTGCAGGTAAATATGGATACAAAGCTTAAAGAATTTTATGCACTAAAAAGTGAAATAGACCGGATTTTAGAAAACAGTATACCTGCCGGCAATCTGGGGCAAACGCAACAGAAAATGGAGGCCCTGCAGAAAAGATTAGAAGACTGGCGGATAAAATATGCTGATATAACGCAGGAGAACAAACGACTGAGTAACCTGCTGGCTCAAATGAATAATGGAATAAAAAATCCCGTGCCAGCCAACAGGGTTGTAATGAGTGAAAATAAAACAACAGCTAATCCTTTAAACAAGGGAGAATCATTATCGGTATCAAACCTGCAGTTAAAAGCTATGATGGAAGACAGGCAGCAGGAAACTTACGAGGCACTGCATACTGACCAGTTGCAGGGATCTTTTGTAGTAAAAGGTAATGCCGGTGGTGCTGCTTATGAAGAAATTTATATAGTGCTGCAGCAGCCCGATGGAAAAGTGCTTAAACAATCTGCATGGGACAGTGGAAGTTTTGAAACCCGTGAAGGCAGAAAAATATATTCCTACAAAATGAGGTTTGATTACCAGCAGGGAGAAAATAAACGCCTTAACTTTTTTATAGAAGCAGA
>JBKJSJ010000403.1:0-6215 GCA_046595965.1 Ferruginibacter sp. | reverse complement strand
TGATTTTAATACTTCTTTGGGTCAGAAACCTCTCAGTACCTGAGTGGCAAAAAAAAGATAGCCATACCTGCAGAAACAAGAAAAGGCAATGGACTCACAATAGAATTAAAAGGTGCATCAGGGAATAATCTTAAAAATGTTTCAGTTATTTTTCCACTGGGCAAACTTATTTTAATAACCGGTGTAAGTGGTAGCGGTAAATCTACGCTCATCAATGAAACGCTTTATCCATTGATGAGCCAGTTTTGTTATCATTCTAAAACGATTCCGCTTGCTTACAAAAGCATTAAAGGGCTGGAGCAGATTGATAAAGTAATTGAGATAGATCAAAGCCCCATTGGAAGAACGCCCAGGAGCAACCCGGCCACCTACTGTGGTTTTTTTACAGATATAAGAACATTGTTTTCTTTGGTGCCCGAGGCAAAAATACGTGGATACAATGCTGGCCGTTTTTCTTTTAATGTAAAAACTGGCCGCTGCGATGTGTGTGAAGGTGGTGGCATGCGGGTGATAGAAATGAATTTTTTACCGGATGTATATGTGCATTGCGAAAAGTGTAATGGCAAGCGATACAACAGGGAAACGCTGGAGATAAGGTACAAAGGAAAATCTATCAGCGATGTACTGAATATGACGGTGGATGAAGCAGTAGAATTTTTTAATGCTGTGCCATTTATTTATCGAAAAATAAAAGTTTTGCAGGAGGTAGGCCTTGGGTACATTACCCTTGGCCAAAGTGCTGTAACCCTTAGTGGTGGAGAAGCACAGCGGGTGAAGTTGGCAACAGAACTGGGAAAAAGAGATACCGGAAAAACTTTTTATATTTTAGATGAGCCAACCACGGGGCTGCACTTTCAGGACATTCAGCATTTGCTGGATGTATTGAATAAACTGGTGGACAGGGGCAACACCGTTTTAGTAATAGAACATAATATGGATATGATAAAAGTAGCAGATCATATCATAGACCTGGGGCCCGAGGGTGGAAGCGGAGGCGGAGCCATTTTATATAGCGGCGAACCAAAAGGAATGATTAATGTAAAGGAAAGTTTTACGGCCACTTATCTAATGCAGGAATTAAATTAAATAATATGAGCACAGATAATCCGAAGATACTGCCAGGCTGATGAAAGAAAATGCGATGATTGTGCCTGCAAAAACAACGTGAGCCATGTCCCTGGATAATGTGTATTGCCTGGTAATGGAAAGGGCTGTAATTATAAAAGTAAATATCAGCGAACTAAAAACACAGCTTTGGGCCTGTAAAGAAATGCATGGAATAGAAAAAAAATATATTGCAGTGCTGAAAGATGAAATAGAATTATTTAAACAAATATTTATTCAATGGGTTACTTACTTTTATAAAGAAAATGATTTGCCTGACGACAGGTATTTGTTTAATGATCCTGCCAGCTTTCCGGACGAAGATGAACCCTTTGATGCAGATGTTTTTTTAAAAGATTTTGATCCGGATACCTGATCGTTTTTAAATTTTTAAAATAAAAAAACCATGGCTCGTATTCCATGGTTTTCATTTTTAAAGAATAAGATCTACAATGTAAAAAAATAAGGCAATGCATGGCAACGAAGTAAAAATTGTGGTTTCAGGGGTAGTCATCGTATAAGAATATACGTTGCTTTCCAGGGGTTGCTTCTGTTGTATACCTTGCACTTATTGTTTATTCATAATGGGTTGGGTTTATTGTAAGCTATTTTATAATTGGTTTAATTATTTTGTTTTTATTATTGCCTGGCTGCTGCTGGCTGCTTTTGATTTTTCTAGAACCATCAGGAGCATCAGGCATGCGCTAAGTGCAATAACTTTATACATTGCCGGGTTAAAATTTATGTTTCTCATTAGCTGTTGTTTTTATCAGTTAATAAAAATGAGGGCACCTTGTTTGACGGGCAGCATTCCTATCCGCATCGCTGTTATAAATAGCTCCGAAACGGATACCAACTTTTAAAAGTGTTGAAAAATAAGCATCATTGTTTTTTGAATTTCCTCTTTGCACTCCCGGCGCATACCGTGTAACTCCCGGCGTTACAATACCAAATGTTTTATCATGAATCTTCCTGGCAATAATGGCATCCGATGCAGAAAGATATTTATCAAAATATTTAGGGTCAATATATGTGGTACTTACATCATCAATATAATCAGTAAATGTTTTACGGTAAAGCAATTCCACACCCACATTAATTCTGGGACTTAGTGCATATTTTAAACCAGCACCCATTGGAATATTTATTTGAGTAAGATCGTATGTTTTCTTATTTGGGTATTCTGTCATGCCCTGTCCTTCTGTGCGGAGCGGGTGCAATTTGTACCAGGTTTGTGTACCATTTGATGCAGTAACAGACCCCATCGGATCAAAATGAAATATTCCCACACCTATAAATCCATAAGGCTTTAAACGGGGATCATAATCATTGAATAAATTCAGCATTAGGGTAGGAAATAATTCAATGGCTGCGTAAGCTTCCCACATGTTGCTTTTAAAATCGAGGTTTCGTTGTTTTCTCCACGATTCGTGAATACCTGATGTATTAATTATATTATCATATCCAGATACAAAAGTAAACTGCCCTGCTACTCTCAATCCAATCCACTCTGCAGGATAAATGCTAATGAATGCACCCTTCATCATTTTGGTAAGCTGAGGATTTACATCTTTTATAAAAGTGCTACCCTTACCGTGGTTGCCACCAAGATCGCCTAAAAAGAAAGTAGGTCCAAAATTGAGACCAGCTTCCATTTTAATTTTTTCGCCTCCGAATATGAAGTGTTGTGAAAAACTTTTTACATGAAGTAGGATACTCCAGAATAGTACCAGCATGAATTTATAGGATGCAATACGTAAAATTGGTTTCATCAGAAATCAGATTTAGTCTTTCTACAGAAATTTGGATATTAGCCATGCAAAATGCACAGCGTAGAGTAAAAACGCAAGCTTGTGTTAAATATTGTATAATTGAAAAATTAATGTGATAGCAGCATTTCCACATGTGGAATGCCATCTTCCAGGTAAGGCTCACTAATAACTTTAAAACCAAGATTGCTGTAGAATTTTATTAGATATTGCTGGGCACCAATTTTTATTTTTATAACATTGAAAAGATCAATTGTTTTTTCAATAGCTTTCTGCATTAATATTTTTCCGTAACCATCTTTTCGGTGAGCAGCATGTGTAGCTACCCTTCCAATGCTTGCCACTTGCGGGTACGCTACACCGGGAGGCAGCAATCTGCAATAGGCTACCAGTTCATTATGCAGCCAACCGCAGAGATGATAGGATGCCACATCTTTGCCATCAGTATCTAAGTACACACAATTTTGTTCTACTACAAATACCTGGCTGCGCAAATTTAATATGCAGTATAATTCTGCTACAGTAAGATCTTCAAATTTTTTGCAGGTCCACATTATTGTGTTCATATTATAGAAGAATTTTTCATTTTAAATTCCATTAAGCCTGCAATGCCTGCTGCCCGTTTTTTGGCCAATGCAGTAACAGGGCCCCTAAACATTTCATCCAGCGTTCCATTAAATAGCATCAACCAGGCATCAAAATGTTTTTTTTGTAAAGGAAAAACTGCATGCAGTTTATAATGTACTTCCATCGCATTATTTTTATACACAGGGTTATCTAATAAAATGGTTTCCCAAAAATCGGTTATCAAAGGAATATGATGCTCCCAATTCATGGGAACTACCTGTGTAAAAATAATTCCGATGTTTTCATCTCTTATTACTTTATCATAAAAGGCAAGTATGAATAATTCAATGTCTTCCCTGTTTTCAATATCTTTTTTAATATCCATATTTATCTCTCCATCTTTCTTTTAAAAATTTTCTTAATTCTTCTTCTCTTGCATTTTTTTGAGGAATATAAAAAGCATGGCCATCTAACTCCGTTGGTAGAAATTGCTGCAGCACAAAATTGTTTTCAAAATTATGGGCATACTGGTAATTTTTTCCATAGTCCATTTGCTTCATCAGTTTTGTAGGCGCATTGCGCAGGTGTAGCGGCACAGGCAGATCGCCATACTTTCTTACTGCATCCATGGCTCCGTTTATGGCCATATAAGATGCATTGCTTTTTGCCGATGTAGCCAGGTAAACAGCACACTGCGATAAAATGATCCTGCTCTCGGGGTAGCCAATTACATTTACTGCCTGAAAACAATTGTTGGCCAGTAGCTGTGCATTGGGATTGGCATTGCCAATATCTTCGCTGGCAAAAATGAGCATACGCCGGGCAATAAATTTTACTTCTTCTCCTCCTTCTATCATCCGGGCCAGCCAATACACGGCACCATTAGGATCGCTCCCACGCATGCTTTTTATAAAGGCTGAAATGATATCGTAATGCTGTTCCCCCTTTTTATCATATAGGGCAATGCGCTGCTGCGCAATTTCCATAACATTTTTATTTGAGATCTCTTCATTTTTTCCGGTTACTTCCGATATTAACTCCAGTAGGTTTAGTAATTTTCTTGCATCGCCTCCAGAAAGCCTTATGATGGCTTCAGTTTCTTTTAATACAATATTTTTTTCTTTTAATATTACATCATTTTTGATAGCATGATGTAGTAAATGAATAAGATCTACTTCTTCCAATGCTTTTAAAATGTACACCTGGCATCGGCTGAGCAAGGCACTGTTTACTTCAAAAGAGGGATTTTCTGTAGTAGCCCCAATTAGTGTGATGATGCCTTTTTCTACTGCACCCAGTAAGGCATCCTGCTGACCTTTATTAAACCGGTGTATTTCATCAATAAAAAGAATGGCCCCTTTTTTTGTTTTTGATTCTTCTATTACTTCCCTCACTTCTTTTACGCCAGATGAAATAGCACTCAGTTGATAAAATGGTTGTTGTAATGTGTGAGCAATAATATTCGCAATAGTGGTTTTGCCGGTGCCCGGTGGACCCCAAA
This sequence comes from Ferruginibacter sp., assembly GCA_046595965.1. GTDB lineage: Bacteria > Bacteroidota > Bacteroidia > Chitinophagales > Chitinophagaceae > Ferruginibacter. The sequence continues at coordinate 1,274 of JBKJSJ010000403.1, read as the reverse complement.
GAATCATAGAAGGTATTTTACCATTTTCAATAGCGGTGCGAAGTATGCTTCCTTTTCCTGTAAGATGCTGCTGACCCGTTAAATCGTTCAGGGTTTTTGGGCGCATCCTTTCTGCAAGCGGTGGGGTATTCATACATCAAAGTTACAGGGGTAAATTTATTTGTGGCCTGCCTTTTCTAACAAAGGAATAATATCATACAAAAGCACGGGTCTTTGTTCATCATTAATATTTATTACAATGGTATAGCCCTGCGGGCCACCCGCAGATATTAATGCATTGATGAGTTTTTGCTGGTCACTTTCTAAGCGCTGCCCCGTTTCTTCGTTCCATATTTCTTTGCTGGTAAGGCAGCCCATGGTGGGCGTTAATGGATAATAGGGTTGAGATTTGTAATACGCAGGATTGATAGCAGTACCATGAATAATGATTTCTGTGCGGCCGGCTTTGCCTGCATAATAACTTTGATAGATGGGATAATAATCTTTTAAATTTTTGGGAAGCAGGTTGCGGTAATCATTAATATTCCAGGTAGTATCGGTAATGGCAGAGTCTGCATAAAAATGAGCAGGCGATTTTTCAAACGGCATCGTTAACTGTACATTTACTGTAGGGCCTATAAAACCATTGGTAGACACATCATACCCTTTCATTCTAAAAATTCCTTCGGGGGTGTTGCCATTGCTCAAGTAACCGGGCAGGTTACTGCTGCTGCGTGCCAGTTGGGGTACCGAAAAATATAAACCGTTGCTGTCTTTTATAAAATTTCCCTTTGCATCTCTTACCATTACTAAGCCGGGGTAATTCCTGTTCTTTCTTTGAAAACTAAATACCAGTGTGTGGCCTTGTAAATAATCTTTTTTAAAAAATCCATCCAAATGCAGTGCAGCAATTGGTTTATTAAAATTTTCTTCCTGGTACAAAAGCTGCTGCAGAATGGGGTTATCGGGCTGCAGGGCCAGTAGCTGTTTTGTTTTTACAGAAAGAAAATTTACGTCGGCTGCAGCATTATTGCTGTTTAAAATATAGGCAGCGCACATAGCAAATATTTTTGCATTGCTGGTTTGCATCAGCAATAATTTTACAGGTTGATAAAATTTACCGGGGTAGTTGCTATACAGGAATTCCAAGGCTGCCCGCTGAAAATTTTCTGACCTGCTGTGCATTTGTTCTGCTGCCATATCAATTCTTCCGTTAATCCACAGCGATTTTACCCGTAATAATTCCAGTGCCCAAAAAGCACCCTGCCAGGTTTCTTCTGTAGAATCTGTAAGCG
>JBKJSJ010000332.1:0-3827 GCA_046595965.1 Ferruginibacter sp. | reverse complement strand
TGCTTACCATGGTATTGTGCAACTGCCGGTAAAAGCACGCTTTGGAGTTTATGTGGCCTATAAATATTATTTGTCTTTGTTTAAAAAAATAAAAAAATACGAGCCATCTTTATTGCTTGATAACAGGGTGCGGATACCCAACTATTCAAAAGCCTTTATTTTAATGCGTGCAGGGTTAAGAAGCCAGTTTAATATTTTATAAAAAAAAGAATTTGTCACAGGTAATTTTAGTAAACCATCAGGACGAAGCTATCGGTGTTATGGATAAACTGGAAGCTCATCAAAAAGGGTTGCTGCACCGGGCTTTCAGCATTTTCATTTTTAATACTAAAGGAGAAATGCTCCTGCAGCAAAGAGCCTTTGATAAATACCATAGTGGCGGTTTATGGACGAATGCCTGCTGCAGTCATCCACTACCTGGCGAAGACACAGTAGCTTCGGCAAAACGCAGGCTGATGGAAGAAATGGGTTTTACAACTTCCCTGCAGCCAGCATTTAGTTTTATCTACAAAACCAATTTTCAAAACGGGCTTACCGAGCATGAGGTAGATCATGTATTTACCGGCAGTTATGATGGCACTATTATGCCAGATCCACTGGAAGTAAACAATTACAATTTTCAATCAATGGAGGGCATCCGGTTATCTATAAAAACAGCACCCCATTTATATACATCATGGTTTAAAATTGCTTTTCCAAAACTGGAAACATATCTTGCAGTTACAGGAATGTAATTTTTTAAATGAAAAAAAAATCAGCAATCATTATTGGAAGCGGTGTAGCAGGTCTGGCCATAGCTACCCGCCTGTGCCTGCAGGGCTTTGAGGTAAAAGTTTTTGAACGCAACAGTTACCCAGGGGGCAAACTTTCTATGTTTACTAAAGATGGCTATCACTTTGATGCAGGCCCTTCTTTATTTACCCAGCCACAAAATATAGAAGAATTATTTAAAGAAGCTGGCGAACCAGTACAGGATTATTTTAATTATAAGGCCATTGACATATCCTGCAAATATTTTTTTGAAAACGGAAAAGTTATCAGGGCATTTACACAGGCAGATGCCTTTGCAGAAGAACTGCAAGTGCAGGCTGGCGAAAATAAAAATGTTGTTTTAAATTATTTAGCTGAGTCCAAAAAATTATACAATAATGTAGGAACTGTTTTTTTAAATCATTCCCTGCACAAGCGCAGCACATGGCTGCATAAACGGATCTTTAAAGCACTCAGGGCTGTAAAAGTTTCTTATCTTTTTAAAAGCCTTCATCAATACAACACTAAAAAATTTAAAACTGCAGAGGCTGCACAGATCTTCAACAGGTTTGCTACTTACAATGGCAGTAATCCTTACAAAGCGCCTGCCATGCTTAGCCTTATCCCTCACCTTGAATTAACTGAAGGTACTTTTTATCCTATGGGAGGCATGATAAGTATAACCAATGCATTGTATGAACTGGCGCAAAAAAAAGGAGTACAATTTTATTTTAATACCCCGGTGCAAAGAATTATACATACTGATAAAAGTACATATGGAATAGTAGTAAAGGATGAAAATTTATATGCAGATATTGTGGTAAGCAATGCGGATATTTATTTTACTTATAAAAACTTATTAAATAATTCTAATAAAGCTAACCATGTTTTAAAGCAGGAACGCAGCAGCAGTGCCCTCATTTTTTACTGGGGTATTAATAAATCTTTTGCTGAGTTAGGGCTGCATAATATTTTTTTCAGCAACAATTATAAAGAAGAGTTTAATAATATTTTTAAAAAGAAAACTTTATTTGAAGATCCTACAGTTTATATTAATATTACCTGCAAAGAAGATGCTGCACACGCTCCTGCAGCAAAAGAAAATTGGTTTGTAATGATAAATGTGCCTGCCAACAGCGGTCAAAATTGGGAGCAGCTAATTGTTCAGGCAAGAATAAATATCATTGAAAAATTAAACAGGTTAATGAAAACAGATATTGAACCATTAATAGAATCAGAAACTATTTTAGACCCCATCCTTATAGAAGAACGAACCGGAAGTTTTATGGGCTCTTTGTATGGCAGCAGTTCAAACAGTAAAATGGCCGCATTTTTACGGCCACCAAATTTTACGGGTTATATAAAAAATTTATACTGTTGCGGCGGCAGCGTGCATCCCGGCGGCGGCATTCCATTGTGTTTAAAGAGCGCAAAAATTACTGCATCTATTATAAAAAACGATTTTAAAAAACAACAACCCGCTGCACATTGAAAACTTTTTCTCAATACCAACTGGCTACTGCCATTGCAATCCTTTTTCATACAATAGGAATGATTGGTATTTTATTTTTTAAGAGTGAAGCATTTATTAAAACCACTCCGCTAAACTTACTCCTCATGGCAGGGTTACTTTTTTATACGCAGCAAAAACCAAACGCTGCTTTCCTTATTTTTTTTATGCTATGTTTTATAGCGGGCATAGCAGTAGAGATAATAGGAACCTCTACCGGTTGGTTATTTGGTAATTACAGTTATGGCGCAATGCTGGGTCCGGCAATAAAAGCTGTTCCTTTTATTATTGGTATCAACTGGTTTATCATTATCTATTGCTGTGGTGTGAGTATACATACCCTACTTACAAAACTAACCACAAAACTAAGTGAGCAAACGGGTAAACCATCTAAAGCCATTCAAACCTTATCTGTTGTGGTAGATGGTGCCACACTGGCTGTGCTATTAGACTGGCTCATAGAACCAGTGGCCGTTAAACTTGGCTACTGGCAGTGGCTGGGCAGTGGAGAAATACCTTTGTATAATTATATGTGCTGGTTTGGCATAAGCATGTTCCTCCTGTTTATTTTTCAACGTTTGCCTTTTGATAAGCAAAACAAATTTGCTGTAAATTTGTTACTCATCCAGGCAATGTTTTTTTTATTGCTTAGAACTTTTTTATGAACTGGTTTCTATTTATACCAATCATGCTCGGCAGCTTTTTGCTGATGGAAGGCATAACCTGGCTTACGCACCGTTTTGTAATGCACGGCTTTCTCTGGTATCTGCACGAAGATCATCACCAGCCATTACCCGGCATGTTCGAAAAAAATGATAGTTTCTTTCTCATCTTTGCCATACCCAGTTGGTTTTGTATAATGTTTGGCCTGCAGCAGCAACGGTACTGGCTGGCCGCCATTGGTTTTGGAATTGCAATGTATGGCCTTGCATATTTCCTGGTGCATGATGTCATCATACATCAACGTTTTAAATGGTTTACCCGCAGCAATAATACTTATTTAAGAACCATCCGCTGGGCACACAAAATGCATCACAAGCATTTAAATAAAGAAGATGGCGAAAGTTTTGGAATGTTGTATGTAGCAAAAAAATACTGGGAAAAAGTAAAGGCTGATAAAATAAGGAATGGGAAATAATTTTTTTGTACTTAGCTTTTATCTATCTATTAAACATTGTTGCCTGTCCCGACGAGGAGCGATAGCGACGGATCTCGGGAAGTCACTCACTTGTACTTTTAAAAATTCTATTCAGCATTTTTGAATTCACACTACACATATTTTATAATCCTCGCAGTATCCCTTGCTGGCCCATTAGCTTTAAGCTTCGATAAAAAAGTTGCGTTCTATAAAAAATGGAAATACCTTTTTCCTGCAATGCTGCTACCCGCCATTTTTTATATTATTTGGGATAGCTGGTTTACCTCAATGGCTGTGTGGGCTTTTAATCCGGAATATATTACCGGCCATATCATTTTTTATCTGCCGGCAGAGGAAGTGCTGTTCTTTTTTGTGGTGCCTTATTGTTGTGTATTTATTTATGAATGTGTGCTTTGTTATTTTCCCGTT
>JBKJSJ010000235.1:0-6732 GCA_046595965.1 Ferruginibacter sp. | reverse complement strand
GTGGTTTGTGCCAGCGCAGCCAATACTACCATCCAGTATAATAGCGGATGAATGGCAGCCCATAAAATAGATAAGAAATAAGCCGGCACACAAGAAACTGCAAAAAGCCAGAATATTTTTTTAATGCTTTTATCTGCCTGCAGTTTTGCAGCATAAAAAAATATGCCCATACAGGCAAAAAAGAACCAACCATTGTATTGAAAATGTAAAAAATAATACACAGAAGACAAATATAATTTTTGAGTGGCCAATTTTGTAATCATTAATCCCGCCAGGCTAAATGCCCCCAGCGATGATATTACATTAAATACAAGTGCAGCTTTAAACCAATGATGTGTGCTGCTTGTACTGGGCAGCCTGTTTAAATCTTTCCAGTAACTGTATGCAAAAACAAATGCAGTAAAAATAGAAAGCGTAGAAAAACTAATGGAGAACAAAGCATATCCCTGCAGAATAAAACTAACAAGCATGCCATAAGCTGAAACTAGATTGAGTAGCAGCAGGTAGTTATATTTTTTAAAAACATTGTAGGGCTGATGATTTTGCAGGTAATAAACCATTATAACCAGCAAAGTTTGCGTAACCCATCCCGTAAATGCAAAATGCGAATGGCTGTGCAGTACATGTTTCTGATCTATAAAGGGAAGTGAAAACGCAATTTTATATCTTAACAAAATACCCAGCGTAGCTACAATCAATAAATTAAAAAAACAAATACGCAACCAGCGGAAAATATCCATAGTAAACCTTTGTGCAAAGTACGGATGAGTGGGGTATTGGTTTTATGACTCCAATCATATTATGTTTGGTAAATAGTGAATGGTCAATGTCAATGGTCAAGATAAAATTATAGCAATGCAATTTCTTGTAAAATACAATAATGTAATACGCCCTCAGCAACTGCTTGAACATGGAAATTCTTGAAACTTTAAACGTGAAACCTTTTAAACATTTTATTTCTTCAACAAAAAACCTTTCCCTTGCTTATAACAATCTGTCCATTGCTATGCATGGTACGCATGGTTCTTATAACGGTTTCTACTCTTAGCCCGGTCATCCCGGCTATTTGCTGACGGGTTAGTTTAAGCTGTTTGCAATCCTGGCAAAAGTTTTTCTGCTTTTTTTTCAGGTAATTCAGCAAGGTGCTGATGCATTGCTGTGGATCTTCGCTGGAAATAGTTTTTAAAAGCAATAATTTAAATCGCACTTTTTCTGCCAGTATGCGGCTGAATTTGAAATGCAGATCGGGTGATTCTTTTAATAGTTTTAAAAAAACAGGTTTGTGCAGGCGGATAATAATAGATTCCTGTTGTGCAATGGCATTGGCTGCATAAGGCTCATCATCAAACAGTGGCATTTCTCCAAAACTTTCACCGGGCTCTACCATGGTTTGAATAAATTCTTTTCCCACTTCATTAATATTAAACCACTTTACACTACCACTTACTAACTGGTGATAAAAATTACAGTTGGTTCCTTCAGAAAATATAGTTTCCCCTGTATTCAGTTTTTTATAAGTAGCTCCTAACGCAAGCAATAAATCTATATCCAATATCATGTACAATTATTTTAACATCAAAGATATTAGTATATGTAAACCAGCTTGCTGACTGTATCTATTTAATAACATGATATCAATCATGTTATTAAATAGATAAAAAAGCAAATATTTCTTAAATGCAGGCCAGGTAAGGGTTTAAAAAAATAAGAGGCTCACATGCATTCCCCACTGTTTTTTACTTTATGACTCAACGCATAATATTTGCCAAGCTCAATGGGTTACCTTGTACTTCCATTTAAAAATAAAAAAATTTGCACATCATGAAAAAATTATTAATTGTCAGTATCATTCTTTTTACTTCAGTTTTGATAGCCTGTGGTGGCGGTGAAGAAAAAAAATCTGATACTACTGTAACTACATCAGAAGCACCTGCTGCCAGTAATACCGAAAATCCTTCTTACGATCCTGTAAGGGGCGAGGGTAAATTTAAAGATGTAGAGGTATCTGCTACCTTAGATAAAACCATGGCGGATGCAGGCGAAAAAGTATTTACAGTAAAATGTGCAAGTTGCCATAAACTGACCGACGAAAAACTAGTCGGTCCGGGATGGACAGGAGTTTCTGGCAGGCATACTGCAGAATGGATCATGAACTTTTCTACCAATCCTGATCCGATGATTACCAAAGATCCAAAAGCACAGGCTATGCTGGAACTGTGTTTGGTGCGCATGCCCAACCAGAATTTATCAGATGATGATGCAAGGCATGTATATGAATTTATGCGTAAAAATGATGGTGTAAAATAGGCAGGATAGTAGTTAATAAAACTTTCATAATTTCTACTAACGCAATAACCCTTTACATGAAAATGCTTTCATGTATAACCCATAAATAATAAAAAAATGAAAAAGAATGAAACTGCTGTAATAGTAACTTTTGCTATTGCATTATTAGCAGGATTTAATTCCTGTAAACCAAAAGATGCAGGGTCTGCCGTAAGCGGAGATGCTGCAGCTAAATCTTATGTGGCCCCCGGAAAATATGATGAGTATTACAATTTTGTTTCCGGCGGTTTTAGCGGGCAAATGAGTGTGTATGGTTTGCCAAGCGGCAGGCTGCTCAAAGTGGTTCCTATTTTTTCTGTTAATCCAGAAAATGGCTGGGGCTATTCGGAAGAAACAAAACCAATGCTGAATACATCGCATGGTTTTATTCCCTGGGACGATCAGCATCACTTGGATCTTTCTCAAACCGAAGGTAAAATAGACGGTCGCTGGATTTTTGCCAATGCCAACAACACCCCTCGTGTGGCAAGGGTAGATCTTAATACTTTTCACACAGCAGAAATTATTGAACTGCCAAACAGTGCAGGTAACCACAGTTCTCCTTTTATTACAGAAAATACAGAATATGTTGTAGCAGGTACAAGATTCAGTGTGCCACCGGATGATAAAAATGGGGATGTGGCTATTAATACCTACAAAGAAAATTTTAAAGGCACCATCAGTTTTATTAGTGTAGATAAAACCAACGGTAATATGGATATTGCTTTTCAATTGCAATGCCCTGCTGTAAATTTTGATTTAAGCCATGCCGGAAAAGGTGTATCAAGCGGATGGTTTTTCTTTAGCTGTTACAATACAGAACAGGCCAATACCTTACTGGAAGTAAATGCAAGCAAGCGGGACAAAGATTTTATAATGGCGGTAAACTGGAAGTTGGCAGCAGAATTAATTAAAGCCGGCAAAGGACGCAAACAGGCTGTAAAATATGCCAGCAACCGCTACGATGAAAAAACGCATACGGCTACATCAACAATAAAAACAGAAGTAACCGTAATGGATGTAAAAGATTTTCCCGGCCTGGTTTATTTTATTCCATGCCCTAAATCTCCCCATGGTTGCGATGTAAACCCAACCGGCGAATACATAATTGGCAGCGGAAAACTGGCAGCATTAATTCCGGTTTTTAGTTTTGATAAAATTAAGAAAGCCATTGCAGCCAAAGCTTTTGAGGGAGAGTACGAAGGTATCCCTGTAATAAAATATGAGGCCGCATTATATGGCGAAGTGAAGAAGCCTGGCCTTGGTCCATTGCACACCGAGTTTGATGATAAAGGAAATGCATACACAACTATGTTTGTATCAAGCGAAGTAGTAAAATGGAATGTAAAAGATCTAAAAGTGTTAGACAGAGTGCCTACCTATTATTCTCCCGGCCATTTAATGGTGCCCGGCGGAGATACAAAATACCCTACAGGTAAATACATGGTCGCTTATAATAAAATAACAAAAGATCGTTTTTTACCTACCGGTCCCGAACTGGCGCAGAGTGCACAATTGTTTGACATCAGCGGAGAAAAAATGCAGTTGATATTGGATTACCCAACTATTGGCGAACCGCATTATGCACAAGCAGTTGCTGCAGATGTGATAAATAAAAATTCTGTTAAGTTTTTTAAAATTGAAGAAAACAGCAATCCCTTTGCATCCAAAGGCGAAGCTGCTGCTAAGGTTGTGAGGGAAGGAAACAAAGTACATATTTACATGACGGCTATCCGCTCTCATCTTACACCCGATAATATTGAGGGCATTAAGCTGGGTGACGAAGTATATTTTCATGTAACCAATATTGAACAGGATTGGGATGTGCCGCATGGCTTTGCTATTAAAGGCGCAGCCACGAGTGAATTATTAATAATGCCCGGAGAAACTTCCACGTTAAAGTGGGTACCAGACAGGGTGGGGATTGTACCTTTTTATTGTACCGATTTCTGTAGTGCGCTGCACCAGGAAATGTCGGGCTATGCAAGGGTATCGCCGGCCGGCAGTAATGTGCCCATCAGTTTTAGTACAGGTACAAATATGCCTAAGGCAGACAGTTCGGCAAAAACTTCTGTAGCTGCCCCTAAGAAATAATATTTCCAAAAGGAGAGGTATGAGATGCTGCGGTAATAATTACTATGGCACATTTTATATCTCTTTTTATTTCAATTTAGTATATGAAAAATAATAAGATAACATCATTTGGCAGAATAATGCTTGTGGTATGCGGGCTGTGTTTACTGATTGTTTTATTTACACCCATCTGGCGCATAGATTTGCAGGCACCACAGTATCCTGAAGGTTTAAAGTTATTTATTCATGCAAATAAATTAGCGGGCAATGTAGATATTATTAACGGGCTCAATCACTACATCGGCATGAAAACATTGCACGCAGATGATTTTATTGAATTTAAAATATTGCCAGGCATCATTGTATTTTTTTCGTTGCTTTTTATAATTGCAGGCATTGTAGCCAAAAGAAAATGGATGAATATATTATGCATACTCTTTGTAGCTTTTGGGGTTTTGGCAATGGTTGATTTTTGGAGATGGGAATATGACTACGGGCATAATTTAAACCCCGATGCGGCCATCATTGTGCCGGGCATGGCTTACCAGCCACCCTTAATTGGATTTAAACAATTATTAAATTTTGGTGCTTATTCTATTCCCAGTACTGGCGGTTGGATATTTATAGCAGTGGGAGCTATGCTGCTATTTTTGGTAATATTTGAGTGGAGAAGGAGTAAGAAAAAGTTAATGACAAATACAAGGCTGCCTTTAGTAATGGCAACAATTATTATGATGTCATTAAGTGGCTGCAGCACCCAGCCTCAGCCCATCCGCATTGGACAGGACAATTGTGATTTTTGTAAGATGACCATTAGCGATAACAGGTTTGGTGCAGAAATAGTAACAAAAAAAGGAAAAGTATTTAAGTTTGATGATGAGCATTGTGTAGTCGGTTTTTTAGATTCCAATAAAATAGAGCAGCAGCAGATTGATGGAATTTATTTTACCAATTTCAGCAGCCCTCACCAGCTTATAAATGTAAAGGAGGCGCATTTTTTGCAAAGCCCCAGTTTAAAGAGTCCAATGAATGGAAACATTGCTGCATTTAGCAATGAGGATAGCCTGATAAATTTATTACCAACATTTAAGGGCAATAAAATATCCTGGGAGGATATGCAGAAATGAAAGCATGCTTTATTATATTAAGTTTATTTTTTTTTACGAATGCTTCGGCCAAAACAATACCTGTAGGTAACAAACATCAATATAAAAATATTTCCGAAGCCATTAAAGCTGCAGTAGCCGGTGATACCATTTTGGTAGAAGCCGGATTGTATAAAGAGAAAAACCTGGTTATTAATAAACGTATTTTTCTAAAGGGAATAAATTATCCTGTACTGGATGGAGAAAAAAAATACCAGGTCATTTCTGTCCGTTCCAGTGGGGTAGTGATAGACGGATTCAGGATTGTGCATTCGGGCATTTCAAGCCTGGAAGATTTAAGTGGCATAAAAATTTATGAAAGCCGGGATGTAGTTATAAAAAATAATAAACTGGAAGATAATTTTTTTGGAATTTTTACAGAAGATGTGCTCAATTGTACCATCGAAAATAACCAGCTTACAGCTTACAGTAAGGAAGAACAGCAAAGCGGCAATGGCATTCATTGCTGGAAGAGCGACAGCATGCGCATCATTGGTAACTATATAACCGGCCACCGGGATGGAATTTATTTTGAGTTTGTAAAAAACTCTATCATCTGGCGCAATCAATCACAAAATAACATCAGGTATGGCCTGCATTTTATGTTTAGCAATGATGATAGTTATATCAGTAATATTTTTACAAACAATGGTTCTGGTGTTTCTGTAATGTATAGCAACAGGATAAAAATGTTTAATAACTTTTTTGAAGAAAACTGGGGCGATGCATCGCATGGCATATTGCTCAAAGAAATATCTGATGGATACATGCAGGGAAATTATTTTTCAAAAAATACAAGTGGTATTTACATGGAAGGAGCCAACAGGATTTTTATGACCTATAATACTTTTGAAAACAATGGATGGGCGCTTAAAATTCAGGCTAGTTGTATGGATGTGGTACTTAAGCATAATAATTTTATCGGTAATACTTTTGATGTGGGTACCAACGGCTCCCTGGTGCTCAATACTTTTAATAATAATTATTGGGATAAGTATGAAGGATACGACCTTAATAAAAATAAGATAGGCGATATTCCATACCGGCCCGTAAGTATGTACTCCATGATTGTAGAAAAATACCCGCAGGCCATGATATTGTTCAGGAGTTTTATTACCAGCCTGCTGGATAAAACAGAAAAAATAATACCCAGCCTTACCCCCGAAAATTTAAAAGATAATGCACCGCT
>JBKJSJ010000198.1:0-2645 GCA_046595965.1 Ferruginibacter sp. | reverse complement strand
ATGCCACCATTTCCCTCACCACCTATAACTGCATTTACTTCTTTCATTTTATTTACCACATTCACTTCACCCACGGCACTGGCCCAATATGTTCCACCATGTTTTTGTGTAATATCTTTTAGTGCCTGTGTGCTGGAAAGATTGCTAACTGTGTTGCCTTTTTGTTTGCTTAGTATATAGTCTGCTACTGCTACCAGGGTGTATTCTTCGCCAAACATGGTTCCATCTTCGCACACAAAACAGAGTCTGTCCACATCGGGGTCAACGGCTATGCCCAGCGAAGCTTTTTGCTTTACTACTTCCTGGCTCAGTTGGGTTAAATTTTCGGGAAGAGGTTCGGGGTTATGGGCAAACTTTCCATTTATTTCTTCGTTAATAACAATAATATTTTCTACGCCCAATGCTTTAAGCAAAGATGGTACAGCCACTGCACCAATGCTGTTTACTGCATCTATTACAATTTTAAAATTAGCTCCAGCTATTGCTTTGGCATCTACCCACTGATAGGCAAGAATAGCTTTTATGTGTTCATCCAGCATGGTATCATTAGTAATGCAGGAGCCCAGTTTGTCTACGCTTGCAAATGAGAATGCTTCCATTTCGGCCAGTTTAAGAATATGCAATCCTTCATCTCCGCTAATAAATTCTCCATTGCTGTTTAATAATTTCAATGCATTCCATTCTTTAGGATTGTGGCTGGCAGTAAGAATAATTCCTCCATCGGCTTTTAAAAAAAGTACGGCCATTTCTACCGTAGGGGTTGTACTAAGATCGAGATCTACCACATCAATACCCAGAGAATTAAGGGTGGCTATTACCAGGTTTTTTACCAGGCCGCCGCTTATTCTTCCATCCCTGCCCACCACTATTTTTTTATTGGGGCTACCATTTTTTTTGGGCTCGGCCTGTATTATCCAGGTGCCATAAGCTGCAGAAAACTTTACAATATCTATGGGCGTAAGATTATCATTAGTGGCACCACCAATGGTACCTCTGATACCGGATATGCTTTTTATAAGTGCCATTTTTATCCAATTTTAGGGAGGGCAAAGATAAGGAAGAGTTTTTGCTTTAATTGTCTGATGTCAATAATCAATGGTCAATAGTAAATGAATAGAGAACGATAAATAGTGAAGAGTTAAGTGAACCAATGACTGATGTCAATTGACCTTTTACCTTGTTACGAGACCTGATACAGATGACCGATGGCAATTGACCAATGACTCCTCAAGAAGTATGATATCAATGACCGATCACTATTGACCAATGACTCCTCATGCCAATGACTTTTTAAATTATTGGCATTTGCCAATTATCTTTGCAAGATGCAACACCCCTGGTTTAAAGATTGGTTTAATTCTCCTTACTATCATCAATTATATTTTAACCGGGATAAAACAGAAGCGGCTTCATTTATAAATAAGTTAATAGATTACCTGAAGCCCAAGCAAGGAGCCAGGATGCTGGATGTGGCCTGTGGCAAGGGGAGGCATTCTATGCAGCTGGCACAAAAAGGTTTTGATGTAACAGGGATAGATTTGAGCGAAGACAGCATAAAAGATGCATTGCTATATGAAAGGGAGAACCTTCATTTTTATCAGCAGGATATGCGCCTGCCTTTCTGGATAAATTATTTTGATTATGCTTTTAATTTTTTTACCAGCTTTGGTTATTTTAATACCCAGCGGGAAAATGATAATGCCATACGCACCATTTCGCAATCGCTTAAACCGGGCAGTACTTTTGTAATGGATTACCTGAATGTACATTTTTCTGAAGATCATATTTTTCATCAATCTGAAAAAGAAATAGAAGGCGTTAATTTTATCATCACTAAATGGTATGATGAAACTCATTTTTATAAAAAAATAATAGTAGAAGATGAAGCACTGGAGGAACCACTCATCTTTACAGAAAAAGTAGCAAAATTTTCTTTGGGAGAGTTTACTGATATGTTTGCCTACCAGGGATTACAGATTCAGGAAGTGTATGGTGACTATAATTTTTCTGAATATCATATTAAAAAATCTACCAGGCTTATTATGATTGCAAAAAAAGTAAAATAAATATTTTTGTTCGCCGCCGATTTTTATCATCAGCAAAAAAGGTTTTTAAAAATTAAATTTTTACAGCTTTAATCAGTAACCATTTAAAAATTATTTAAGCCCTGCTCAAAAACTCAGCTAACCTATACAATATCAAATGAACGAATTGAACCGCATTAAATATTTATACCATTGTTAAAGTCATTGCTTTTGCCTCTGCTGCCGGCAGGCAGCGTAACTGCACCGCCGCTGCTTTTTGACCTTTGAAAAAATATGCTTCGCATTTTTTCAATTCCGACTTCGTTGCAACCGGACAAAAAGAGGCGGCTTATGCAGTTACTGGTGAAAAAGCGGAGTCTGTGATGCAAGCATTTTGCAGATATAATGTTACTTTCCCTGCATTTGAATTTATTAATGCAAAACCAAATATATGCCACTATTTTTTTTAGTTGTTGAGCAAGCCCTAATTAGAAAAAACAAACAGCAATGCAATAATTAACCTGCTGTAATTAAGAAGAAATGCAGGATATGATGAACAATATATCATTATATAATACCAATTATAAATATTAATTAGTCCAATCTAATTCTTCGAATATA